>JAGQHH010000101.1 GCA_020431945.1 Cyanobacteria bacterium HKST-UBA02
GGGACGGCTTTGAACAGCTCGTCCACCAGCTCGATCATTCTCCCTTCGATCTCATCGTGCCGGAAGGGGCTTGCCATCAGCCTGACACCACAGTTGATGTCGAAGCCCACGCCGCCGGGCGATACGACTCCGCCATCCGGTCGCATAGCCGCCACGCCCCCTATCGGGAAGCCATAGCCCTGGTGCATGTCCGGCATAGCCATAGCTCGCCCCACCACTCCAGGGAGGGTGGCGACATTGGCGACCTGATCCATGGATAGATCTCGCGCCACTTGTTCAATCAGCTCGGGGCTGCTGTAGATCATGGCATCGACATTCATGCCTTTCTTATAGCGGCGCGGAATCAGGTAGCGGTTGCGATCCACAACCTCGACTATCCCGTCCCACTTGGTGTTTGTTCTCAGTCGTTTCATATAGAGGGAAGTTTTATTGTTTCAGATATCGAGGTAAATAACAGCCTCGTAGCCATTTTCCCCGGCTCTGATCTGCAATTGATGCAGAGTGACGGCTTTCACATAGGTTTTCAGGCTGTGCCTTTCGCTCTCGTACTCTTCACCTTTTGCCCGGGCTTTGAGATGGAGATTGCCGGCATCGGAGGTGATGCTGACAACATCGATTTCCCTGAAGATCGTTGCCTCGGCGTCGAAGAGGAAAAGAAGCTCCGACAGCCAGTTATAGAGGAGCAGCTCGAGATCGCTTCCAGCTACCTCGATCTCGCAACCGGTTCGGGCTTCTATTTCGTTTGTATCAAACAGCACCGAAGTCAGTGCCAGCCCCGCAGTTGAAAAGAGCTCTTCTTGCGAGCCGGCCCATACCCGTAGACCCATGTCAGCAGGATGATCCAGAAGCTCGAAGCCAGCCCCGGTCGCGCTTTTTCCAGATTCGTCGCTCATCGTGATCGCTGCTCCGGCGGCAGGAGGTGATAAACTGCCATGGTAGCGTTTCTCGACAAGAATTTTCTCGCTCCTTACTAATGTCCACTTTACTCCTTGGCATCATTGTCGTTTCAGTGTCCACAGTCCTGGCTGTGGCAGGAATGCTGATTGTTCGCAAAGCTCTCGGTCTGGATAAGCTGAAAAGCTTCCATGAAGTCTCCGGCGATATGCTCTCGGTGATCGGCACTCTCTATGCCGTTCTTCTCGGCTTTGTCGTGGTGGACGCCATGACCCATATGCAGGAGATGCGCCTCACAGTGGAGCAGGAAGCCAACGCCGCAGCCAATATCTATCTCGCCGCCGACGGGCTGCCCAGCGCCAGTTGCGAACGGATTCAGGGTCAGTGCGCTGAATATGTCGATCTGGTCACCAACCAGGAATGGACGGCAATGACCCATGGCGAGGGCATAGACGAAGCCCATGTGGTCACCTGGAAGCTCTGGCACGAAGCCACCCATATCGAAGCGGAGAGCGAGGGAATGGGCACCATCAAGGACAGGATTCTCGAAGAGATTTCCAACCTCAGCGACAATCGCCGCACCAGGCTGGTCATGGCCAGGCACGGAGTGGCTCCGACCATGTGGTTTTTCCTGATCGTAGGCGGCGTGATTACAGTAATTTTCACTTACTTTTTCGGTCTCGAATGTATAAAGACCCAGGCGATCATGACCGCCCTCATCGCCCTTACTCTTTCGCTCAATGTCTTTCTCGTTTATTTATTCGGCTATCCATTCTCCGGAGACGTGGCTGTTTTTCCAGATGCTTTCGAGCTGGACAAGAAGATATTCAGCGAATTCCATACGGTGATCAAAGATGGAAACGGGAGCCAGTAGTACTTTTTTCGATTCACGGGCCACGTTACTCGTGAAAGTGCTAGATCCCGACCCTGTCTGGGCTGAGGCTTGATTGATATATTGATTGGTGGTCGAATCTCGAATTCGCCGAAAAAAGTTATCCCCCTCAACCGAAACTCTGCGGAAGCCCAAAGAGACGGCATTGGGTCTAATCAATAGGATAGAATTAGCAGGAACAAAACAGGAAAGGTAGCAATGGAAGAATCGGCAAGCCCGGCAAATCGCATCATCGCAGTCGGCATCGACGGCTCTGATTATTCGTGGAAAGCTCTCTCGGAAGCGATTTTGCTGGCCAAGATCAAAAAGGCTCCTCTTCATATAGTCTCGGTTCAGGAGACTATTCATGCCTCTTTCAATAAAAGCGAGGTCCTTGCCGCCGACAAGACGGTGAAACACAAGCTCGAGCACATCCAGAACAAAGCCAGGAAGCAAGCCGAGGAAGACGGGATCGAGACACATATGGCGATCATCGTCGGTCATCCGGCCAAAGCCATGGTCGAATATATCAAGGAGAACAGCATCACTCTGCTGGTCGTGGGAGACAAAGGTCACGCCAGCATCTGGGGCAACCTCCTGGGAAACACCGCCGAGAAGATCGTCCACGAATCGCCCTGCTCGGTTCTTGTAGTCCGCTAAGCTATTAGATATGGAAAAAAAATCCATAAAACAGCAATTTTTCAGCAACGTGCAGGGTGACCTGTTCGGCGGTCTCACGGCTGCCATCGTAGCCCTTCCCATCGCTCTGGCTTTCGGTGTCACCACCGGTCTGGGAGCCGAAGCCGGTCTCTATGGCGCTATCATCGCCGGATTTTTCGCGGCGATTTTCGGCGGCACCCCCGGTCAGGTGACCGGTCCCACCGGTCCGATGTCGGTGGTGGTCGCGGCCCTGGTGGCGGATCATACCGGTCGCCCCGAATTGATTTTCGCGGCGGTGGCCCTGGGTGGTCTTTTCCAGATACTGCTCGGCAAGCTCAAAGCCGGCGAGCTTATCCAGTATTTTCCCTATCCTGTAGTATCGGGCTTCATGACCGGGATCGGCGTAATCATCGTATTGATAGAGATCAATCCATTTTTCGGGATCAAAGGCGAAGGGGATGTGCTGGCGGCGGTGCAGGATTTCGCGAGAATCCCGGCGGAAGCCAATCTCCATGCGCTCCTGATAGGAGGCATTACCCTCGCCACTATCTATCTCATTCCATTCTTAAGCCGTCTTCTCAAGATACAGCTTCCGGCAGCCCTCATAGCGCTTATAGCCGGTACCGCCGCTTCGGTCCTCATGCCCATGGAGCTGCCGCGCATCGGCCATATCCCCCAGGGGCTCCCCTTGCCCCAGCTCAAATGGGTGAGCCTGGCCGAGATGCATATCGTCATGCACGGCGCCGTATCCCTGGCTATTCTGGGCGCCATAGACAGCCTTCTCACCTCGGTGGTGATGGACAAGATCACCCGCAAAAAGCATGACAGCAATCAGGAGCTAGTCGGTCAGGGTATCGGGAATTTTGTCGCCGGAATATTCGGCGGTCTGCCCAGCGCCGGTGCCACCATGCGCAGTGTGGTCAATATCAACGCCGGGGGTCGCACCAAGCTTTCCGGCGTCCTGCACAGCCTTTTCCTGGTAGGGGTTCTGGTGGGGGCAGGCCAGTATGCCGCCGAGATCCCCCAGGCTTGCCTGGCGGCGATCCTCTTTGCGGTGGGTATCAGCATCCTGGACAAACGCGCCCTGCGGACGATAAAGCGCACTCCCCGGGCTGATGTAATCGTCATGACCGTAGTGCTCCTGTTCACTGTTTTCGTGGACCTGATCTTCGCTGTGGTGGTGGGTGTCGCTCTTGCTTGCATCCTTTTCGCCAAGAGCCTGAGCGACAAGTCAGGCTCTGATCACGGCATGATCGACAGCATCGAGCACATGCAGGAAGAAATCGAGCACCTGCCACCTCAGTACAGAGATGGCGTCTATGTCTATTCTTTCCATGGTCCGCTCTTTTTCGGCGAAGTGAAGAATTTCAACGACGCCGTGGACAAGCTTCCCACGCTCCGCTATCTCATCCTGCGTTTCTATAATGTCCCCTTCATAGATCAGACCGGCGCCCTCTCCCTGGAAGAAGCTGTGGAGAAGTGCAAGGACCGCGGCACCCAGGTCATCTTCGTAGGCGTTCAGCCGCACATCATGAAGATTCTCCGGGATGTGCACACCATCGAGGTGATCGGCGCCAAGAATTTCGTGGAAACTTTCGATCAGGCCCTGGATATCGTCACCGACATCCAGATCAGGACCCATGAGAGGCTGCCTGTCTTCAAGGAAGAGAACATCAAGCAAGATCTCAAGAAAGACCTGCAAGAAGAGACGGACAAAACGTCCGAATAGCCTCATTCAAGAAATGACGGTCGCAATCTGACGATCTCATTTTGCCGAAGCGAGCTCGGTTCTGGCCATGTTGTATTCGATAAAGGTACTGGTGCCTTCTCTAGCGATGAAGCGAAAATGATCGAGAGCCTCCCGGGCTTGGCCGTCTTGCTGAAGCTTGAAGCCGATATAGGCATGGGCCTCGGTCAGATCACCCCGACTGGAGGCTCGCTTCAAGAGCTCATCGGCGCTGAGTTTACCGAGCACATACTCGATGAGATTCGCCGCGAAAAGCCCGGAGCCTACTACCAGGGGCTCGGCCTGACGAACCAGCTCGAGACGGTCTTTTTTGAGACCGGATTTGATAGCGGCCTTGCCCACACAGACATTGTAAAAAAGCGCGAGATAAGCTTTCAGCCTGGGTGAATCAGCCAGACCATAGGCGTCCTTGGCAGCCCTGGAAGCGTCGGCATAACGGCCGGTGTCATAGAGCAGGAGAGCCAGGGAGTATTTGAGCTGAAACTCCTTGGGATAGTTGCCGATCTCTTCCTGGAGATATTCGAGAGCATCACCGCTACGTCCCAGGTTCACCAGCATCTTGAAATGAGCATGGATGAGGGCCCGGGGATCGACATCGCACTTCTCAGCTCTGGTGAGATAGGCCTCGGCCTTTTTCTCGTCTTTCAAACCGGCATAGCTTCGAGCCAGAACCAGGAGCACATCGGCATCATTGGGATTATCTTTCTCGGCGAGCAGTCCCAGCCTCACCGCCTGCTCGAAACGGCCGGCATCCATAGCCATATCGGCACCATAGGCCAGTAGCCTGGGATGATCCGCGGCATCCTTCTCGAGCTTGTCGAACTCAGCCAGGGCGGCGTCGGTATTGCCTTCCTCGAACCAGGCACAGGCCAGCAAGAATCGCCCCTGGACGAAATCCTTGCTCTTTTGCAGGAGCTTCGATTCGATGGCGATGACCTGTTTGTAGTCGCCCAGGGTGTAATAGAGCGTAGCCAGGTCCTGCTGATCTTTAGAAGTGACCGGTCCCTTCTCGATAGCCAGCTTCTTGAAGCGCAGGGCTTCCTTGTAGTTGCCGAGCTTCTCTCGACAGAAGGTGAGACCGTCATAGGTCTCCTTACTCGGTCCGAATCGATCGAGGCGCTGCTCCCAGAGAGCTCCTGCTTCCTTCCACTTCTCGAGGTCTTGCAATCCGGTAGCCCTGGCGGCGAGAACCCTGCCGGACCAGTCCAGGTTTCCGGACCAGGTCAGATGATAGATGCCATACATGCCGCCGAGAAGGGAAAGAAAGACCAGGAGATCAA
>JAGQHH010000102.1 GCA_020431945.1 Cyanobacteria bacterium HKST-UBA02
GGCTCTGGATGGAGATCTGGAAAGCCGCGCAGACGAGCACGACTCAAAGCCCGGCCGACTGCAATTGAACTGCATTCAGACAGACGCTGCAATTAGACGCTAGCCGCATCAAAAGCAGCACACCACAAGAAGTCGCACGCACTCCCTCCTGGTGCGTGCGTTTCCTTTTCAGAGAGGCACGCAGGCGTCGGCCATGGCAGTGACTTCGGCGAGCTCGGTACCGGCCTCGATAACACAGCCGTTGCCGACGATGCTGTCCTTGATGACGGCGTTCTCCTCCACCGTCACTCCGGACCAGATGACGACATTTTCGAGATGGGCACCAGGCTGGATCGTACAGTTGTCCCCGACGACCACGGCTCCTTTGAGACTGGCTCCGGCCATCACCCGGGAGCCCCGGCCGAGAATCGCCACTCCCGAGACTTTGGCGGAAGAATCGATGCCGGCGCCGTCGCCGAGGATGCGCATGGAATCGCCGATCTTCTCTTTCATGCCGGCAAGGGGAATGTCGATGATGCCCTTGAGGACATCGAAGTTGGACTCCTTGTACTGGCTTATCGTGCCGACATCGGACCAGTAGGTCTCGATCTCCGAGCCCAGCACCGGCAGACCCTTTTCCACCAGCATCGGGAAGAGCTGCCGGCCGAACCCGTAAGTGCCGGTCTCAGGCATATGTTTGAAAACCTCGGGCTGGAGCACATAGATTCCGGCTGACGCCATATTCGACTTGGCCTCGCTACGCTCGGGCTTTTCCTGGAAGCCCGTGATGAAACCCTGCTCGTTCTGGACGACGATCCCGAAGTGCTCGACTTCTTTGACTCGTTTGACGGCGATGGTGGCAAGCGCCTTCTTGCTCCGGTGCTCATGATAGATCTTCGATAGATCGGCATCGGTGAGCAGATCGCCCATCATCACCATGAAAGGCTCTTTGCCGAAGAAATCGCGACAGGCTCTCACACCGCCGGCGTCGCCGCTGAGCTCTTCCTCCAATCGGAAAGTGAGGTTGACTCCGAACCTGCTGCCGTCACCGAAATGATTGACCAGCATATCGGGAAGATAGTGGAGATTGGCGACTATGTCGGTGAAGCCATGCTTGCTCAGGAGCCTGACTATATGCTCCATCACCGGGATATTAGCTACTGGAACCAGCGGCTTCGGCAAATTGCTGGTCAACGGATCCAGTCTGGAGCCCACACCTGCAGCCAGTACCATTGCTTTCATGAACGAACCTCCTCTATCTGCTCCGGCAGACATGATAAAGGTTACTTAAATAGAGCTCGCTCTTCCACAGTCATGTTTAATATTCTGGCTGCCGCTGCCTGGTGCCAGCTCTGATCTTCAGCCAGGGTGGCGCGAGCCCGCTTGATCGAGCCTTCCACCTGGCCTCTTGCCGTCCCTCCGAAAGTATCCCGCTGATCGATGGAGGAGGCGGCGCTGACATAAGAATAGATCTCGTTGTCAAAAGCCGGAGAGAATTGCTGCCATTCTCCCGGGGCCAGGTCGACGAAATGCTTTTTGCGCTCTTTGCAGTAATCGAGAATTTTCTCGACGATCTCGGTGGCTTTTTCCGGAGGCAGACCACGCTCGATGAGAAAATCAGCGGCACTACCGGCATTGGCAGCATCGATACTGGCGGCCTCGTGCATTTTCCTGGTATCGAATACCATCGCCGGTAATACCACAGAGCTGAGGTCGAGAATAAAATGAAGGTTTTCCACCATGTCGAGGATGCCCGGTAGAGACTCCTCGAGATCGTGGCTGTAGCTGACGGTCAGCCCTTTCAGCTCGCTCACGAACTGCTGCAGCCTGCCGGAAAGTTGCGAGGTCCTCGAGCGCAGGACTTCGAGAAGCTCCGGGTTGCGTTTCTGAGGAAAATTCTGGCTGCGGAATGAGAAGCTCCGGGGCAGGCGCACGAATCCGAACTCACGGCTGGACCAGACCAGGAGCTCGCTGGCGAGCTGCGAGACATGCACCCCTACCAGGGTGGCGGCGGCGGCGAACTCTACAACGAAATCCCTGTCGCTGACGGCATCGAGACTGTTCTCGATGACTCCGTCGAAGCCCAGAAGAGCGCACAGGCTCTCCCGGTCCACCGGCTGCGTGGCGCCGGCGAAAGCGTGACCCCCCAGGGGGCAGAGATTGATCCTGGCGAAGACGTCCCGCAGGCGTGTCTGATCGCGCTCGAGGCGCTCGGCGCTGGCCAGCCACCAGTGGGCAAGAAGCTCGGGAACCGCGGGTTGCAGGTGGGTATAGCCCGGCATGACTACTTCGCAATGCCTGTCCGCCAGCTCGAGAATCTCGCCCCGCAGGCGATTGAGCTCGCCCAGGACGTCCAGGCAGGCTTCCCGGAGCCAGAGACGCAGGTCGGTAGCGAGCTGGTCGTTCTGGAACAGAGCGATATCGACCAGGGAAGCACGCTCGCCGGCAAGCTCGAAGAGACGTCGGCGCAAGCCTGTATAGAGATCGGGGTCCTCCTGGGCCGAAAAATAATCGCCGGCCAGAACCTCGTCCCGAATAGTCGAAAGAGCCTGGAGAAGCTCACCTCCGGCAGCCTCGCTGACCAGAGCCTGGCGCATGAGCATGGTCACCATGGCCCGACTGGACGCCACCTGATAAGGTGCCAAGGCCTGCTCTACTAGAACCGGTGGGCCGAATCGCTTGGCATAACCAATCTGCCAGGGAAGCCGCCGGGAGTCGTTCTTATTGTCGCCGTCCGAGCTCATGCCTCCTCAGGCGGCGCGGTTGCCGTTTTGAATTTTGTCGCTTTTCTGAATCTGACGTCTGTACCGATTGAGATCCTGCTTGTATCGCTTCTGGACCTGTCTGGGAACCGGGGTCTTTTTCGCTTCTTTTTTCTTCGAAGCCATTACTATCCACCACCTCTAGTTTGAAAAGAACGATTTGCTCATGCAAATCTCTAGCTTGCTAATTTTGATAACAAGTTAATAATAACACAGTTTAAGAATGGGTAAAAGCTACCCTGCCGCGCCTACCCGGGTTTTCGCGTCGGTCGCCGGCACCTGGGGCAGACAGAATCCCAGCACCACCGCCAAAACCATAGTGGCGGCACCGACGTTGTACGGGCTGGAGAAACCCCAGTACTGAAAAGCGAATCCACCGAAGCAGGGTCCGAGAATTCTTCCCAGGGTGGCCAGAGATTGCCCCACGCCCATGACACCGCCCACCGAATCCAGCGGAGCGAGCTTGGAGATGAGGCTCTGGTTGGCCGGCGTATTGATGCCCGTGCCCAGAGCGAGGAGGAAAAGAGCGCCGTAAAGAACCGGCACGCTCCTGGTCACCGGAGTGAGAAGCAGACCACAGGCGATCAGCGCGCAGCCGGCGACGATCAGCTTCTTCTCGCCGAAGCGCTTGTTCAGACCGTGAATGAGACGGCCCTGCACCACCACCATGAGCAGCCCGATATAGAGGAACATGAACATGTTGTCTATATGGGAGAAGTGGAAAGCCTCGTTGGTGAGTAGAACGATGGTGGCTTCCATATTGGCGAAAGCAAAAGTAGAGACCAGAAAGATCGCGAAAGAGACCCGCAGGTCCTTGCTCGCCAGAGTCTTGAAATAAAAGGAAGGACCCATGCCGAAACGGCTCTGCCCGGCATCGCTGCGCTTCTCGGGCTCGGGGAGAATGAGGGCGGTGAGGACCAGATCGAAAAGGCTGAACCCGAAAGCCACGAATCCCACCACATTGAGCCCCAGCCCCATGGCGGCTAGACCGGCGCCCAGGGCTGGCCCGAGAACGAAACCGAGACCGAAAGCCGCACCGATGAGACCCATTCCCTTGGCACGATTCTCACTGGAGGTGACATCGGTCATATAAGCCTGGGCGACAGCGATATTGGCGTTGCCGAAGCCCGCCACCAGACGAGCCACGAAAAGCATGACCAGTGAATTGGCCAGACCCCAGACCAGATAGCCGGCGGCCGAGAAGAAAAGGCTGACCAGAAGTATGGGCTTTCTGCCCACCCTGTCCGAGAGACGCCCCCAGATCGGCATGAAAATGAGCTGCATGAGCGAATAAGAGGCGATCAGATAGCCCACGGTCTGCTCGTCGGCCTTGAGCTCCTGGGCATAAGTGGGCAAGGCCGGAATTATCAGACCGAAGCCGATCAAGTCGATGAGCACAGTCAGGAAAATCAGGCCCATGGCTTTGCGACCCGGCGCAGCTCTCTCATCACGCTGCTCGCCGCTGCCCTCGACTTGCTCTTGACCCATCTCCTGACCCAACTATTGAATCCTGCGAAATACTGATAATTAGATTTACATCCAGAGCCGGCTCACTGCCCGGCAGCTGTGTAATTCAGGCTCGTCGGCCTGGTCTTGATATTAAGCGGAATCACCTCTCAAGGTTTGCTACTAGGCTTAAGTGGTAATTAAAAGTAATATAAGGGTGGGGGCTGTGACTACTTCTATCTGGGTTCCTCCTGGAATTCCTTACTATCCTGGCGACACGCCCCCGACAATGCTATGAAGCTGTGTCTGGTTTGCAATTTTCAGACTGCCGAAGATCAGGACGTATGTCCTCGTGATGGCTCGTCCATGGTCACCGTGGGCGATGATCCGCTCCTCGGAATGGTGGTGGAAGGCCGTTACAAGATCCAGTCGGTGATCGGTCAGGGCTCCGCCGGTACTGTTTATAAGGCAGTGCAGGAGCTCATCGGGCGTGAAGTGGCGATCAAGGTCCTCCACGACTATCTGGTCTCCGACGACGAGTTCATCAAACGCTTCCGCCAGGAGGCCAAAGCCTCGAGCCGCCTGTCTCATCCAAACATCATCACAATCTACGATTTCGGCGTGATCCCGCAGGGCAACCGTCCATATATAGCCATGGACTTGCTTCTCGGCACGCCTCTTTCGGATCTTCTCGCCCAGGAAGAGCGCCTGACCGTAGATGAAGCCATCCCGATTTTCGTCCAGGTCTGCTCGGCCCTTGGCGAAGCCCACCGCCAGGGGGTCGTCCACCGGGACGTCAAGCCGGAGAACATCGTTCTGGTGGAAAGAAGTGGTCAGAAGCTCTTCCCCATCGTGGTCGATTTCGGTATCGCCCGTATCGTCGAAGAGTCCGACGCCGCCAAGATCACCCGCACCGGCACGGTTTGCGGCAGCCCCACCTATATGAGCCCGGAGCAGTGCACTTCGAGCAAGGTCGACAACCGCAGCGACATCTATTCTCTGGGCGTGGTCATCTATGAGACCCTCACCGGCGACGTGCCTTTCCACTCCGAAGAGCTCGTCAGAGTGATGGCCATGCACTTGAGCGATCCGCCCACCCCTCTCAATCAGGTGAGACCGGGTCTGCGCTTTCCCGACGCCCTGGAAGAAGTTGTTTACCGCGCCCTGGCCAAGAGCCCGGATCAGCGTTATCAAACCATGGAAGAGTTCGCCGAGGCACTCGAGGCTTCGGTGAAAGAGCCCGAGAAGCCCAAGGTCAAGCCTGCGCCCACACCGCAGAGCTCGGTCCAGGATATCGAGCCGGGTCCCCTGGCGCAGGACGAGGCCCTGCATCCTAAACGATCCACCAGCCAGGACACCGGTCTACCGAACCGGCCCTCCACCCGCGATCTGGCCAGCCGGGCTCTGGAAGAGCTTCAGCATCGCGGTCCCGACGAAAATCCGCAACCGGGCAGCAGCGATCCGAGCCCAATGGAGCAGCAGATAGCCGCCATGCGAGCCCAGATGAAGTCAGACCAGTATGACTCTCAACGCACCACCGGTCTCCAGGCAAGCTCCTTCAAAAAGGGCCGCAGCATGGCGGGACCGGGCAAGGTCGTGCCCTTCCTCGTCGGTCTGGCAGCCCTCGGAGTACTTGCTTATCTGCTCACCACCCTTGGCGGCGTCAATATTCCAGCCAAGATCGGCGAGACAGTAAAAGGCAACAGCAAGACATATGATGATGCCGACAAGCTGATCAAAGAAGGGAAGCTCGCCGATGCCGTCCATATCCTCGAAGGTCTGGACCTCACTCCGCAGCAGCAGGATACTCTGGACAAGTGCTATTTGAGCATGGCCAAGTGGTATCAGAAGAGCGGCGAGCTGGAGAAAGCCGTCGAGAATCTCAAAAACGTCGATCCCGATTCGCCTTCCGGCAAAGAAGCCAAAGAGCTGCTCAAGAAGCTGGAGAAAGATCCGGATAAGCAGGACAAGAAACCGCCCCGTCGTCGCCGCCGGAGCCGCTGATTCTAACTTTCTGAGAAGGCGCCGATCTTCCGGAATTTGTCCTGACGGTCTTTTCTGATTGCATCCGCGGAGAGCTTCGAAAGCTTTTTGATCTCGCCCAGAAGAGCTTCCCTGACCTGCTCCGCGGCGAAGTCATAATCATGATGAGCGCCGCCCAGAGGCTCCGGTATCACACCATCGATGACACCAAGCTCGAGTATTTCTCTGGCTGTGATCCGCATTGACTGCGCGGCTTCGAGAACCTTGTCCGCCGAACGCCAGAGTATCGAAGCACAGCCTTCCGGAGAGATTACCGAATAGACAGAGTGCTCGAGCATGAGGATGCGGTTGGCGACCCCGATAGCAAGGGCTCCGCCTGAGCCGCCTTCACCGGTGACCACCGAGATGATCGGCACGGATACGCCGGCCAGCTCCATGAGATTGACGGCGATGGCCTGGGCCTGGTTGTGCTCTTCAGCGGTGAGACCGGGATAGGCACCGGGAGTATCGATGAGGGTGACCACCGGCAGTCCGAACTTGTCGGCGTGCTTGAAGAGACGGAGAGCTTTTCTATAGCCCTCGGGCTGGGGCATACCGAAATTGCAGAGCTGTTTGTCCCGGAGAGCGCGGCCCTTCTGGGTGCCGACCGCGATGCAACGGATCTCTTTGTTCAGACGAATGAGCCCGCAGACCATGGCTTCGTCGTCGGAGCCCTTACGGTCGCCATGCAGCTCGATCCATTCGGAATCCCAGCGATCGAAATAGTCCCTTGTATAAGGGCGCTGAGGGTGCCGGGCGATAGCCAGGTGGTCGATGGGCTTGAGATTGCTGTAGAGAGACTTCTTGAGGCGCCGGTATTGATCCTGGAGCCTGTCCATGTCTTTCTCGAGCTCGGGATGATCGCTCAGCTGGCTCTCCAGAGCCTGTATCTGCTCCGATAACACTTGCAGAGGTTTCTCGAACTCCAGGGGGATCGGTTTTTTCTCTGTTTTCTCAGTCATGCGCGTCCTACTTTGCTCTTGCCGTTAGGCGAAACCTGCCCTCTCGCGATAAGCGGTCTGTGGAACTCGATTAGCCTGGTAATCGTAGACTTCAGGGAAGAGCGATCGATCACCATATCTACCTGGCCGTGCTTGAGGAGATACTCGGCGGTCTGGAAGTCGGCAGGCAGTTTCTGCCTGATCGTCTGCTCGATCACCCGGCGTCCGGCGAAGCCGACCCGGGCACCGGGCTCGGCGATGATGATATCGCCGAGCATGGCGAAACTGGCGGTGACGCCGCCGAAAGTCGGCTCGGAAAGAAGCGAGATGTAGAGCAATCCACGATCGCTGAGATCTTTGAGAGCCGAGCTGGTCTTGGCCAGCTGCATGAGACTCAGTATGCCTTCCTGCATGCGAGCCCCGCCGGAGCTCGATACGATAATCAGGGGAAGCTCTTCTTCGATGGCTTTCTCGATGAGCCTGGTGACTTTCTCGCCCACTACCGAGCCCATCGATCCGCCGAAGAAGGCGAAATCCATAACACCAAGGGCGGCATCATTGCCGTCGATTTTGCAGGTGCCGGTGATCACGGCTTCTCTGATGCCGGACTTCTGTTCGGCTTGTTTGCGGCGGTTGGGATAGGTATCGGTGTCCACGAAATGAAGAGGATCGGCCGAGGTCATGGTGGCATCGATCTCTTTGAACGTATCGGGATCGGCGAGTTGCTCGATGCGCTGATCGGCGCCTATGCGGAAGTGGTACTGGCACTTCGGGCAGACGTGCAAGCTGTCGCGGAGCTCCTTGGTGTATAGCAACTCCCGACACTGGAAGCACTGGGTCCAGAGGGCGCAGTATTCCTCGGTGCTAAGAGGCTGTTTGACCACCAGATCTTCGCGCTCCCGCCTCTTCTGCCTGTTGGCAAACCACTCTTTCAAATCCATGAGCTGAGCTCCCCTTAAAACGCCGGCGATGTCAGGTGCTGTCATGCATGCCTGGCCGGACCGGTCATAAGTCTGGATAGTGTAGCATCGAAAAGACCTATATATGGCGAACGTTAACCTATGACACGACACCGCTTCCTCCTGGACGGCGAAGCCGCTCCCGCAGCCGATCTCATCGTCGGGAGCAAAACCGCCGTCAGCGACCGGCGCATGCTCAAGCAGATCCGCCGCGTTCTCAGGCTCAGACCGGGAGATACCATCGATCTCCTGGACGGTCGGGGCAATCTCTATACCGCCAGGCTGGAGACCCTGGATGACGAGCGCCTGGAGGCATCGATAATCGAGAGCAGAAGCGAGCCCCCGCGCCGGAGACCGAATGTGGAAGTGGTCGTGCCTGTGCTCAAGGGTGATCGATTCGACTGGGCCATCGAAAAGCTTACCGAGATCGGTGTCGACATCATCCAGCCCGTATTCGCTGAGCGCTCCGTGGCTCTGGGCAAGCGCCGGGATCGATGGATGTCAATATCAAACGAGGCTACCGAACAATGCGAGCGCTTTCGCCCGCCGGAAATTCGAGAGCCGAAGCCGCTTGAAGAAATTTTTATGTCCTACCAGAAGGACGGGTTGTCACGATGGTCTTATATCTGCGCGGAGAGATCCGAGTCACCACACCTGGTACGACTTCTCTGCGATGCATCAGATAATATTGCATCATCCACAGTATCAACTTCGAATATATCGGTTTTTATCGGACCGGAAGGCGGATTCTCGGACACCGAAAAGAAACAAGCGGAAATTTCGGGGATTTCGTCCTGCAGCCTGGGCAACACGATCTTGCGAGCCGAGACGGCCGCAGTGTTAGCCGCCGGCATTCTTGTATCCGTAAGCGAATTCATCTGGTCGACATAGGCACCAGAAGAGATATCAACTCGCAATACAAAAGCGCACGCCTGAGCAATATCGACTCCGGAATCGCGCCCGATCGCCCGTAGACTATAAGAAATTTCGGCTTTAAGGCTTGACAAAGACTTCTTGTCCGCGGCTTAATAGTAGGCGATGCAGGCGGCATCGCCCGTGATGCCTTTGACTGACCTACGGTGCCTGTGAGAATGACCAGATTTAGAAAGGCATGAGTGTGGCTGCCAATTTAGCCCGGATAAACGAAACTCTGGCTGACAGACCGGTCAAACTCGTTGCCGTGACCAAAAAGGCCGAGCTCGCTCAGATCGAAGAAGCCTTCGCGCTGGGCGTCACCGAATTCGGTGAAAATCGGATCCAGGATGCTCTCAAGAAACGCGAGCAGCTATCACCATCCCTGGTGCACGGATCCAGGTGGCACTTTATCGGTCACCTGCAGACAAACAAAGTGAAGCAAGCGGTGGGAAACTTCTGCTTGATTCACTCCGTCGATTCCCTCAAGCTCGCGAAAGAGATTTCGAAAGAAGCTTGCAGCAAGGGACTGGTGCAGCCGGTTCTCTTGCAAGTGAAGATCATCGATGATCCGGGCAAAAGCGGCTTCGAAGCGGACGAGCTCAAAGCGCAGTTCGCCGAGATCATTGCCCTGTCCGGGCTCGAAGTGAAAGGGTTGATGACGATTACTCCGCTGACCGAGGATGTCCTGACCTGGCGTCGCAGTTTCAGCGGGCTGAGAAAACTGAGAGACGAGCTCGAGCAGGACCACGGCGTCAAGCTCGAAGAGCTCTCGATGGGCATGACCAACGACTGGCAGGAAGCCGTCGATGAGGGTGCCACGATTGTGCGATTGGGAAGGGCAATTTTCGAGGACTAGCGCAAGTCCGAAAGATTTAGACAGACTTCAGCAGGGCAAGGAGGAAAGTGGTGAGCATAGTACAAAAGTTCAAGAGCTTCTGGTTCGGACCAGCAGACAATTACGAGCAAGAGGACTTCGAAGACCTCTTCGAGACAGCCGATGACGTTTATGCGACGAACGGACAACTGGCCCTCGATCGAGCCCCGGTCGAGATGCCTGCCGGTCCCAGCGCGTCCCTGGGCGCTTCCATAGGCGTTCGCAACGAATCCAAAGTTGTTTTGAACCCCAGCGCCGCCACCG
>JAGQHH010000103.1 GCA_020431945.1 Cyanobacteria bacterium HKST-UBA02
CTGCTCGGGGGTCTCGATCTTCGCTTCCACGTCTTCTTCGACTACCTCTTCTTTCTTGAGAGTCTCGAGTTCTTTGCGCAGCTTCTGGTTTTCTTCCTCGAGGATGCTCAGGCGACTGGAATTGTTTGTGAAAGAACTGTCAGCAATTGGAATCACGCCGGTACCGCGCCCGGCCAGGCTTGCCGCTATGGGTGGTGCCAGGGGCGGCAGGTCGGCGGATGTCACCGGCTCGGCGATTCTAGTAGTGATCGGCGGAGCCGTTGTGGGAACGGGGTTTGCCTTGGAGTTAGCGCTGGCCAGGACTTTGCTTGCCTGGTCGAGCACCGGTCCGGAGTTGGTTCTCAGTTTGTTGATGATCGCCGGCGTCGATTGAGCGGCGAGGGTCGAGAGATTCTTCAGTTTGTCGTCGGATTGCAGAGCCTGACCGGCAGAGAAGGCCAGTCCGGTAAGCGTGACATCACTGCTGTCACTGGAGCTCTCGCTTTCGGCAGTGGTGGTGGCGCTGCTTTCGGTACCGGAAGTAGCGCTGGAGCTCGAAGATGACTTGCCCAGCAATTTGTCTATGTCTACGCTCTTGATCAGTCCGGAGCTCGACAGGGTATCGCTGGTATCGATATCAGGCATGGCGGCGATCTTGGAAGAAGCCGATGAAGACGACGATGACGGTGCCTTGATCGCACCGATATTGGTGAGCACATCCTCCTCGTGCGATTTGAGAGCTTCTTTTTGTTTAAGCATGAGATCCCGCAGGGAGCCGAGGAATCCGGTCATATTCTGAACCGGGTCCGCTGTCGGAAGCTGGGCTGCGGGCAATCCCGCCGCCTGAGCAGAAGGAAGTGATCTCAGGGCCGGGCCTTCAGTTACAGGCGGTCTCAAACTGAGAAGACCGGGGGTGGCCGAGAGCCCGTTGGCCGAGGCGAGGATCTCGGAGAGCGCCTTGATGCGCTGGGCGGCGATGACATTTTTGGAATCTTTCTTGAGTACGCTCATATAAAGCGATGCGGCGCCGTTATTGTCGCCCAGTTTTTCCAGGAGCTGCGCCTGGAAAAGACGAAAACCGACATCGCCGGGACTCAGGTCCACCGCTTCGGTAGCCTTGCTGAAAGCCTCTCTTGTGGCACCCTGGGAGTCCAGGGTCTGGGCTGCCTCGAAGGCAGCTACGGCTTCCTGTCTTGCCAGGGCCAGCTTGAAGCTGTGCCGGGCTGCAGGGAGATTGGGGTGCTCCGGATCGAGCTTGACCACCGTTCGATATTCATTCTGGGCTGCCTTGAGATTGCCGGCGAGCTGATAAGCCCGAGCCAGTCCCAGGTGTGCGTTAGCGTCTTTAGGGGTAGTGGAGACCTGGTGCTGCCAGAGATCGATGAGGGTGCTCCCGGCCAGCTTGTCTCCCGGGTCCTGGACCAGGGCCCGGGTCAGATCGCTATTGGCTCCCACCACGTCTTTCAGTTTGTACCGGACGATTCCGAGCTGTCTGAGAGCAACGCTCGACTGGGGATCGGTCTCCACTGCCGTCTCGTATTCGTGGCGGGCGCCTTTGAGATCCCCCTGGCGCAGGGCGATGTTGCCGAGCCCGATACTGGCCTGGGACGATGGCTTGATATGCAAGGCGGTGCTGTACTCTACCTGGGCTTCGTCGACCTTGCCCTGGGAGAAGAGCAGATCGGCTTGCTTGAGACGGCTGAAGCTGTTGGCCGGATCGACACCCTGGTGTCTCAGGGACTGGTTGAGCAGATCCGTGGCAGTGCTTTTCTCGGGCTCGGCAAGAAGAGCCAGGCGCGCCTGTCTGGCAGCCTGACGGTAGTCGTCCTTGCGAAGATAGTATTTTGCTCGCTTCTCGCTTACTTGAGATAGAGCCTCTTTGAGAGCCTGATCTTTCGGATGGAGCTTGCTGTACTTGCCGAGAAGCTCCTGGGCTTCCCTGAGCCTGCCTTCATTTTCCAGAGTATGGGCACGGCTGATTATGTGACCGGTAGTGGCAGTAAGATGACCCGAGCTAGAGCTGGAGCTCCGATCCGGAATGCTGCTGCGCTGGTGCCGGGTGGCCGGGAGCAGATCGTCCGGAGACGGTACCGAGCCGGCCATGCCGGAAGGCAGAAGACCCGGGCTCACCGGTGGAGGTGGCGGTACCAGACCGCTGGAGGTGTGTGCCGGGCTGCCGCTTGCGTAGGTCGAGGTCGCGGATTCGTCATAAGTAGGTCTGGCCACCCTGCCGCTCAGGGTGTCATAGTCGTACCGTCTGGGGATCCTTGTCGCCGGGACGAAAACTTTCTTGGCGTATTTGAAGTCTGCTGCTTCAGCCGGGCTCGAACATAGAGGAGCGATAGTGATGCTCGCTGCAAACATCGCAGGAATCAAAAAGGCCAGCCTGCCATGCAGGCTCTTATCGAACTCTGGTTCGCCTTTTCTGGGCACCTGGGTCTGCCCTCCTGTAACGCCAGCATTATTGTAATAAGTCTTCTTGACAAAGTAAAAGGGGGAAACTACGTGTTGTTTCGTCAAATATAGGTTTGACAACATTATCTTTGTAAAAGGTTCGCCCGGAAGCGATACAAATATACGCTCATAAAATACACTTGATTAGCGTTGCTTTTGCTTTCCGGCTAACAGCACAGGGTTCTCTTGACTGCCAGGCATTTCTTTCGGGGCAGTTTGCGGTTCGTTATTGGCGGTGTTACATGGTTGTGTCGGTCACCCAACAAGATCTCTCCCTCGATGACCGAGTGGAAGACCTGATCAGGCAGGCTCGTCTGGCAGCTGCTGTTTTTACACAGTACTCTCAGGAGCAGGTGGACCGCATCGTCAAGGCGATGACGATCGCTGCTATTCAGAATGCTGTGATGCTTGCCCAGGCTGCCCATGAAGAGACCCGTATGGGATGCGCTGAAGACAAGGTCCTGAAGAACTATGTCGCCTCGGAGTTTTTCTACAACCAGATCAAAGACAAAAAGACCGTCGGAATCATCCAGGAATTCATCGAAGACAATATGGTGGAGATCTCGGAGCCCATCGGCGTCATCCTCGCTCTGGCTCCGGTGACCAATCCGACCTCGACAGTGCTGTTCAAGAGCATCGCCTGCGCCAAGACACGCAATTCGGTGATCTTCAGCCCTCACCTCATGGCCGCCAATGCCAGCAATCTGGCCGCCAGGATAGTCTATGAAGCGGCACTTGCCGCCGGCGCTCCGACTGGATTCATCTCCTGGGTCGAGAAATCTTCCCGGCTGCGCAAAGAGACCGAGAAGATGATGGTTCATCCGGAAGTCGATTTGATCTTCGCTACCGGCGGGACCCAGATGGTCAAAGCCGCCTATAGCTCGGGCAAACCAGCACTGGGGGTAGGCTCCGGAAATACTCCGGTCTATGTCCACAAGACCGCCCGGGTGCCGTCCACGGCCATGGATATCATCATCTCCAAGACTTTCGACAACGGCACCGAATGCCCTTCCGAGCAGACTCTGATCATCGATCGGGAAGTCGCTCCCGACCTGCTTGCCGAGTTCAAGCGTCTGGGCTGCCATGTCTGCAGCCTCGAAGAAGTGGAGAAAGTCGCCTCGGTGGCCATCGATGAGCGCACCGGCGGTATGAACTACAGGATGGTGGGCCAGCCCGCCAAGAAAATTGCCAACGAAGCGGGTCTCGATGTGCCGGCTTCCACCAAGATGCTCCTCTGCCCTCTCGAAGGCGATATCCGCAAGCACAAACTTGCGGTGGAGAAGCTCATGCCCGTTCTCGGATTCGTCCTGGTGGACTCTGTCGATCAGGGGATCAACCGCGCTCTCGATATCAACTATGCCGGGGGCACCGGTCACACCGCCGGAGTGTTCAGCGAGGACGACGATGTCGTCGAGAAATTCGCCGAAGCGATCAACGCAGGCCGCGTAATCGTCAACAGCCCCACATCTATCGGCGGTCTCGGCGGAGTCTATAACAACCTCAACACAACCCTCAGTTTCGGCTGCGGCACCGGGGGCGGTAACATCACCTCGGACAATGTGGGCATCAAGAATTTGATGAACTACAAGCGGGTGCCCCGGCGCAAGCACTTCACCTTTGCTTTCCAGACCGTCAAGAATATCTATGTAAATCCCGGCACTCTCGACCATCTCAAGAGTATCGACACCAAGTCGGCTTTCGTGATCACTTCGCCTTCGGCGGGCAAACGCGGGCATCTGTCCATGACCCTGGAACGCCTGCCGGCTGATTGCAAGGTGGAAGTCTTCAGCGATGTCGGCCCGGAACCGGATTTCTCCATAGTCGAGGAGGCCGTGGCGGCGATGAACCGCAGCCGTCCCGATACCATCATCGCCCTGGGCGGCGGTTCGGTGCTGGACGCAGCCAAAGTCATCCGTCTTTTCTATGACTATCCCGGTCTCAATCTCAAAGAGCTGGCAGTGAACTTCCTCGATTTCCGCCACCGGATCATCGAGTTCCCCAAGCATATGAAGACCAAGCTGGTGGCCATACCCACCACTTCCGGCACCGGATCCGAAGTCACTCCATTTGCCGTAATCAAAGATCGGGAAGAGCATCGCAAGCTCTCTCTCGTCGATGAGACCCTGCTTCCCAACGTGGCGATCATCGACGCCAATCTCACCCGGTCGCTGCCTGTCGATGTCACCCGCGATACCGCTTTCGATGCGCTCACCCATGCCGTGGAAGCCCTGGTTTCCACTTTCGCTTCGGACTATACCGACGGTCTGGCCCTCGAGTCCATGCGTTTGATCTTCGAAGCCCTGCCGGCCTGCATCAAAGATCCGGACGATGTGGTGCTCAGGCACAAGCTCCACAACGCTGCCTGTCTGGCCGGCATGGCCATCGGCAATGCCTCGGTGGGCGTCAATCATGCTCTCGCTCACAGCCTCGGGGCGCGATTCGATATTCCCCACGGTCGCGCCAACAGCGCCGTGCTTCTTTCCACCATCGAATACAACGCCCGCATTCCCAACAAGTTTGTCGCTATCTCCAACTATCCGGTCTGGATAGCCGACCGCAAATATGCCCGGGCGGCACAGTTCCTCGGCCTGGTACCGGAAGCGGACGGCAAGCCTCTCTCTCAGGAAGCCGTGGATCAGGCGGTGAAAGCCCTGCGCAATGCTATCTTCGAGCTCGGAGCCGAGACCGGTCAGCCGCTATCCATCAGCGAATGCGGCGTGTCCATGGCTGATTTCGAGAAAGAGCTTTCCGGTCTGGTAATGGTGGCAGCCAATGATATGGCGATCAAGACCAACCCGCGCTATACGCTGAAAGACGAATTCGTAGAGCTCTTCGTAAGCTCTTATCCGAGGAGATCTCTCAAATGAGCCCGAGTAAGAAAAGCGGTGCGACCACCGGCGATCCGGTGAGGATCATGGGCTCCCTGGACCGGGGCAAAGTCGATGTCGACAAGCTCATCGCCCAGAGCAAGTCCGAGATCGTGCTCGACTTCGCCACCTGTACTTTTATCTCGGTGGAAGGGCTCGAATGGCTGGAGGAGCTGGTTATCAGAGCGGCTTCCAGCAATCTCGAAGTCCGCTTCGAGAATATCCCGCCGACAATCTATAAAGTCTTCAAAGTCTCGCATATCGACGGCATCTTGAAAGCCTGCGGTGCTCCATCCTCCAGGCTTGGACCGGTCTGCTGATTGGTGGTTTCTTCCGGAAAAACCACGGTGTGGATCACTGGCGATCAGTGCACCGCGGATAATACTGCCCTGTCCGGACTCGACAAAGATAGCGTCACTGTCCTGATGATCGAGTCGGTTGGTCGGGGGCGCCAGATCCGGTATCACAAGCACAAGCTGGTGCTCATCTATTCGGTGATGCGCCATTTTGCTGCCGAGCTCCGGGAGGCAGGCTGGAATGTTCATTATCTCGAGGAAGCCCCGGATTTCGCCACGGCTCTGAAGGACTATATCGAGGTGAGCGGCTCCCGAAACTTTCGCATGATGAGCCAGTCTGAGTACGGCGGCAATGAGAAGCTCATGGCCTTGGCCGGTCCCTCGGTGCAGTTCGAGATCACCAGGCACAGCCATTTCATTTCGGAGCCGGAAGAGTTCGAGGCGCTACACCGGGGCGATCGAGTGACTATGGAGTATTTCTACAGGGAGATGCGCCGCAAGACCGGGCTTCTTATGAATGGCGAGAAGCCTGAAGGGGGCAGGTGGAATTTCGACAAAGAGAATCGCAAGCCGCCTTCCCGGCACGAGTTTTTCGAACCCCTGCGTTTCGAGCCCGACGCCGTCACCGGGGCGGTAATGGCGATGGTGAACAGACATTTTGCCGACCATCCCGGCAGCACCGGGGGCTTCTCCCTGGCTGTGACCCGGACCCAGGCCCTGGCTCGAGCTCGCGAATTCATGGACCACCAGCTCGATGATTTCGGACCCATGCAGGACGCCATGCTCGCCGGCAATTACTATATGAACCACTCGGTGCTGTCGCCATATGTCAACACCTGTCTGCTTCATCCCCTGGAACTCTGCGCCATGGCGGAGCAGAAATACACAGAGGGCAAAGCAGCGCTCTCTTCGGTGGAAGGCTTTATCAGGCAGCTGATCGGCTGGCGGGAATTCGTCTGGCGCGTCTACTGGCGGGTCATGCCCGATTATCGAAAGCGCAATCATCTGGGTGCCGATCTATCTCTACCGGAGATGTTCTGGACCGGTGAAACGAGGATGCGGTGTCTGGCGGAGGTTTTGAAACAGGTAATCGAGACCGGTTATGCGCACCATATACAGCGTCTCATGATCCTGGGCAATTTCTCCCTGCTGGCCGGTCTCGAGCCCGAGCAGGTAAACGACTGGTTCTGGGCGATGTTCGTGGACGGCTATGATTGGGTGATGGTGCCGAATGTCATCGGCATGGCTCTGCACGCCGACGGAGGCTATGTCGGCACCAAGCCATATGCCGCATCGGCCAATTACATCGGCAAGATGTCCGATTATTGCAAAGGGTGCCACTACAAGGCGAAGGAAATTCACGGCGAGAACGCCTGTCCTTTCAACAGTCTTTACTGGGACTTCCTCGATCGCAACCGGGAGACCTTTGCGGGTAATCATCGCATGGGGATAGTTTTGAAGGCGCTTGCTGCGAAAGACCCTGAATGGCTTGCTAGAAACCGGGAGCAAGCCGGCTCAATCAGAGCGAAATTGCGCAAAAATACTCTGATCTAGTCCATCATCGAATCGATCAGAGAAGGCGCGACGATATGGTTGCCTATGGCAAAGACGCCTAAGACCAGGAAAGGTCCGACAAGAATCGAAACCAGCCCCGCCGTGACCAGCCCGGCACGATAGTAGCGATTGGCGGGCTCGAAGCCTTTCAGCTTGAGCTTCCAGAGGATAATCCGGACCGGCGAGATGGCAAGAAAGATGATGGTGAGAATCAAAAGAAGCATCGCCTGACTAGAAATGGACCAGGCAAGACCTAGTCCGATAGACAGAGCTACGACTCCTGCTCCGAGAAGCCAGACCGGAATCCGGGGAAAGAACCGGGAAGATGCTTCGATGATCACGCCGATATTGAATGCCAGGGCAATCAGGGTCAGCAATATCAGGGCAAACAACATCGTGTGCGATAATCTCCGGCTTGACCTATAATAGTCCTGTTTTGATCTTAGCAGGCGTCCCCGATGAATCAAGAATACGCCATCGAAACGGTGGGTCTCACCAAGACCTTCGGCGATCGTGTCTGTGTCGACAGGCTCGATCTGAAAGTTAAATCCGGGGAGCTCTATGCTCTTCTGGGAGACAA
>JAGQHH010000104.1 GCA_020431945.1 Cyanobacteria bacterium HKST-UBA02
ACCGCGACATCAAGCCGGCAAATATAATCGTCTCGACAGGACTCGACGGAGAGGACCTGGTCAAAGTCCTCGACTTCGGAATCGCCAAAACGCTTCCCGGCGTGGATCGCGAGACCCGTGACATGACCCAGACAGGCGAGGTCTTCGGCAGCCCTCATTATATGAGTCCGGAGCAGTGCCTGGGATTCATGCTCGATCAACGCTCGGATATTTATTCGTTCGGATGCTCGATGTTCGAGGTGCTTTCAGGCAAGCCGCCCTTTGCCGGAAGCAATCCGATTCAGCTTCTGGTCAAGCATATCAACGAGCAGCCCAAGCCGATACCGGGAAAACTGGTCCGGACACCGAAAATGAAGAGCCTTCAAGCAATCGCCATGATGTGTCTGGAAAAGGAACAGATCGACAGGTTCCAGAGCATTTCGGAGATAGTGGCGGAGCTCAAGCGGGTTACGGAAGGCAAGAAGTTCTCCGAGCTCGGCGCCTCCAAATTGAAGCGCTCCGTCGCCATGTCGCAGATGAACCTGATCAGCTTGATAGTGCCGACATTGGTCTTTATATACTGGGTGAACTCGCTGCGCCTGCCGCAGGTTTCGCTCGGGTTGTCCGGGGAGCAGGTCGGAGCGATTTCTACTTTCATCTTCTGTTTCGTCCTCGTCTTTTGTACCTGGGGCATTTTGAAAAATGTCTCCAATTGCTCGAAGCTGGCTCGGGACGGTCTGGCTACCGAGCGCACATGGTGGCTCGCCCATTCGTTTTTCTTTACGGCGGGCATGCCTCTTTCAATGCTGACTCTATTCTTGATTCTCATTTCGACACCTGCGCTGGTGAGCTTCAGTGTTGCCTCGGGGCTGGGCTTGCTGCATTGGCTCGACTATGTTGTTGTTGCCGCCTTCTTGCTTTTCGCCATCGGCGTTATTGTCGCGTGTATCTGTCCTTTTGGACCCCTGTTCGACTTCCGAAGCAAGAAGGTTCGATACTCAACGGTCTCCAGGAAGCTAGCCGCTGCCTTCGGTGTCGTTGTGGTGGCAATGACGATGCTCTGTCCCGGACAAATTTCGAATTATGCCGGCGCCATGTCCGCGGTTACGGGAGTCCTGCCGGCGCCGCTCTCCTCCGGTCTCGATCGCACCCTGGTGAATCTGGCGCTGCAATTCAATCCCGGCGACAACTACCTTCTGGAGGTGCGGACGACAGTCAACAGTCGCCGGGGATACATCGACGAGGCCATAGCCGATTGCTCCACCCTTATAGCCCGGACTGCCAGGGACGACCTGAAGCTCCCGGACCGTCTGCGTCGCCGTGCTCTCCTTTATGCGGAGAAAGGAGACTATGAGCTAGCTGTCAAGGATCTCTCGAGAGAGATTCGCGTGGAACCTTACTGGCGTGCCTATCGATTGCGTGGGATCTTCCTCAGGAACACAGGAGATCTGCAAAGTGCCCTGGCTGATTTCGATAAGGCTGAGGAACTCTCGTCAGGAGATGCGAACGTGCTCATTCAAAAGGCCTACACTCTTGCCCTGACAGGTGACTCGATCCGGGCCATCGAGATTCTGGATGAGATAGATAAGCAGTCCTGGACCAGAACGGACACCGAGACGAGTTTCTTGCGGGGCCTCGTATATCAGAAGTGCGGACTCGAGCCGAAAGCCCGGGAGTCATTCGAGCAGGCTGCCAGTCAGAAGTTAGAAGAACTATATTCCGGTGGCAGCGTCGCAAGGGTAGCCCGGGGGCTTGCTCGCCTCGAGCTCGGCAGGACAGCGGAAGCTCTGAGCGACCTGCGTGTGGACCTCATGATTTCGGGTGTCAATCTGAGATACGATCTTGCTTTCTTTCCACCTGAGATTCAGGAGAAGGCCAGGGTCCTGATCGGTCCGGAGCGGCCCTGATCCGGTCGCGTTCCGGAAATACTATAATTGAACGACCCGAGCGAGTTGGCATGATGCCGTCAGGACCCGAACCGCACAAACAGGAGCATCTTCCAGGAAGCTGCACCTGTGCTGATTGCACTCGGGCTGTCAGGGATCTCGGCTCGTTGACCGGCTGGCTTCTGGTTGGTCCTCCGGCGCCGAGCCCGGAAAATCAGGTGGAGCTTCTCGAGTACTGTCCCGATTGTGGACTCCAGCTCCAGGCTCAAAGACCGGGCTCCCTCACCCAGTGGATCTTCAAATTCCAGATTTGCGCTTGCCAGGCCAATCGCGGCACCGCTTCCTGGACGGAGACCTCCGGTCCGGATCTCCTGCCGCCAGCTGACTCCGAAATCGATGTGGATAATGATTTCCCGTTAGATAGATTCGCGCCCCTGAAAATAACGGCACAGGGTGTCAACGGAACGATCTATCAATCGATCGATCGAGTCCTGTTCAAGACCGTGGCGGTCAAGACTCTGCGTTCAATGGACAGCAAGCAGTATGTAGCTTTTCAGAATGAAGCCCGAGCAATCTCAATGCTCGACCATCCAGGCATTGTGCGGGTGCTCGATTTTTCATTGAGTGTCAGTGGCGCACCGTTCATGGTGATGGAATTTGTCGGCGGAGAGTCACTGGACGCATATTTGCGTCAACATGGACCTTTCGGCGAGGAGCTCGCTCTAGATGTCTTTACTCAAATTGCCGAGGCAATCGCGCATGCCCACAGCAAAGGCGTTCTCCACCGGGACCTCAAGCCCGAGAATGTCCTGATCGAAGTGCTCGACACAGGCTACCTCGAGGTGAAAGTGGTCGATTTCGGGCTCGCCAGAATCGCTCAGGAGAACCTCATCTCTACCGCGACAGGGGACAGGCTGATGGTGGGCACGCCGGTCTATATGAGCCCGGATACAATGCTCGGTCTAGCCTACGACGAGCGCTCGGATGTCTATTCGCTTGGCTCCCTGATGTTCGAGATCCTGTCGGGGAAGCCTCCATTCGAGGCGGAAAGTCCGATGGAGCTGATGACGCGAAAGTCCCAGGAAGACCCGCCAACATTGAGGCAGGCAGGGATTGAGGTGCGCGATGAAATTGAATCGATCGTCGCAAAGGCGCTCCAGCGCGATGCGGAGAGCCGCTACCAGTCCATGAGCGAGCTCCTCGTCGATCTCAGGAAGGCGAGAGGCGAGATTCCCGCGTCCGGTCATATGTCGGGTCATATGTCGGGTCATATGTCGGGTCACGCCCCCACCCGCCCGGTAACTTCCGGGAACGATTCGACTGGTTCTATCCGGGCGAAAACGATACCGTCACGTCTGGTATTCGGTGCGGCTGGCCTCCTCGTTCTCGGTTCACTTGTCTGGTTCTCGATGACCTATGCGCGTCTGAACGAGAAGACCGAGCTGAGCAAGTCCGCCCTGGCTCCCACTTCCGAAACCCAGCTCGACAGCGTGGCACCGGAGCTGGCTCCTGTCGGACATTTCTATCGCAGCCAGTACAGGCAGTATACGATCTACACGAACCCGGATCCCAAGCTCAAGAGCGCCCACCTCGAGGACCTCCGCGAGTGCACCGATATCGATGGTGTTTCGGTGACGGACTGTCCTCTCACCTTCAGGGACATGCGCTTTCTAGCAAAACAGAATCTCAAGGTCTTAACTATATCGAAGTGTCGCCTTCCCGATCGGGCTCTGGCTGTGATTGGAGAAATGCCTTCTCTGACAGAGCTGAATCTCTGGCTGGTGAAACTCAACAAGAGACCCCTGGAGTTCCTGGGCAAGCTGAAAAACCTGCGGGTACTGAATATCATGGATACGGGTATCGAAGCCGATCAATTCGAAGCGCTTGCGGGCCTGCGCACTCTCGAGAGGCTGAATTTCAGCTGGAGCGAGCGGGTCTGCAAGAGACGCCACTTCGAGATCATTGCACAGCTGGATAATCTCAAGCTACTGGATCTCGAGGCGGTTCGACCGGAGCCCGGCGATCTGGCTTTGTTTGAAAATCTCCACCGGCTGGATCTATTGAATATAGCCAGAAATCATCTTACTGACGAGCATCTGAAAGCGATAAGCGGGATTCCCTCATTGAAAAAGCTGAACTTGAAAATGAACGAGGATCTCACACCAGCCGGGCTCGACTATCTTGTGGCAAGCAAGAGCATCGAGCAGGTTCTCGTCTCAGGCTGTCCTTTGATTTCGAAAAAGGACGCCGAAGCCGCCATGGCCAAACGACCCGGTCTGGTCATCGAAGTCGAAGGTGAAGGGCTCGCCAACGACTCGGTCGAGGCCCTCAAGCTTTTCTCGTTCTGAGCGGGCAGAGTTCCGGCGCAAACAAATCGCCAACAATTCGAAGCCATAATCGAGCCATGCAGAGTTGCGACAGCGTCGAAGAGACGCCCGCCACCTGAGAGTATGAGCCCACGAAAGTTATTTAGGAGATAGTAGTATGGAAAGCTTCGAATCGAATATCAACAATGCTCAGATCCAGTACGACCAAGTCGCCCAGGGTCTATTCCAGGACGCCTACGGATCACGATACGGTGAGCCTCAGTTCGGTCTTCCCAGCGAGCCCGGACGGATGCAGGGGCCGAACGGCGGCCGGCAGGGCGGTCCCTGGTCCGGTCGCGAGACTGGGGACGGTGGCATGCCCGGCAAGCCGCCCGCCACTGAAAATGAGCCCAAGACCAGGGAATTCATCCAGTGCACCATCCCCCTGGACAACTCCGATATTCGCACTGAGCAGGAGCCACGCGGTCCCCGGGGTGAACACCCGATCGTGAGCCACGGAAAGAATACTGGTGGCAGTGATGTGCACTGTGAGCAGATAACCATCACACCCTTGTTTTAGTGGGAACAGTTGGGGATTTCCACACGACGAAAGTCCGCCCGGGAAGGGCGGGCTTTCGTAATTATCTACACCTTCGGATATACTGTTTCTGCCATGGCAAAAATTTTACTGATCGAAGACGATATGATGCTCGGCAATGTCATATGCCAGCATCTGCGGGCGCGCTTCCATGCGGTCGATAGAGTCACCGACGGTGACACCGCCCTCGACTATCTGGAAGGCTCCCAGTTCGATCTGGTAATCCTCGACTGGAACCTGCCCGGTCTATGCGGTCTCGATCTCTGCAGCAAATACAGAGAGAAAGGCGGACTGGCCCCTGTTCTATTTCTCACCGGAAACTCGGACATCGATCACAAGTCTCTTGGTTTCAATGCCGGTGCCGACGACTATCTCTGCAAGCCCTTCAATATGCAGGAGCTTTTGCTCCGGGTCGACTCGCTCCTCCGCCGTCCTGCAGTACTCAAGGCCGATATGCTCGTGGCAGGGTCCATCGAGCTCGACCCGCGCTCCGGTAGAGTCATGGTGAATGGCGACCAGGTCAAGCTACAGCCAAGAGAGCTTGCCCTGCTGGAATTTTTTATGAGACATCCGGGCGCCGTATTCGCTAGCGAGGCATTGCTCTCTCGTGTCTGGGAGACGGATTCGGATGCCGGCGAGATCGCGCTCCGGACCTGCATATCCAATCTTCGTAAAAAGCTCGGTGGCAAGGATCGCAAATCGATAATCGAGTCGGTGCACGGCAAGGGCTATCGCTTCAATTCACTCTGAATCCGGTCCCTGACGAAGCGGGATGGTTAACTCGAAAACACTTCCTTCGCCGGGGCTGCTCTTCACGCTTATCTCTCCATTATGCAGCCGGGCGAAGACCCGCGCTATCGATAGACCGAGCCCGAATCCTGCTTTGCTGTCCCGACCGCTCTTGCTTATATGCTGGAAACGGTCGAAGATAATCGATTGCAAGTGCTCGGGAATTCCCGGTCCCGCATCGATAACCTTGAAGAAAATCTTGATGCCATTCAGTCCTGATTCGATGCGCACTGATTGTGATGGCGGAGAGAACTTGACGGCATTGCTTATCAGATTGACGAGGATACGGACGATCCTGGCCTCATCGGCATAAAAAACGATATCGTTGACTGCGCTCTCGAGCTCGATCCCGAGCTCGTCCGCATGAAGTTTGCAGAGACGGATAGCCTTATCGACAATTTTTCCGGTGCTGGTTTCCCCTGAGATCAGAGTCAAATCGGCGCTGTCTATTCGTTCGGCGTCAAGAATATTGGCCAGGACAGAGTTCATATAACTGCTCGAGACCAGGGCCCATTTCACGGCCTGGCTTCCGTCATCGCTCAGCTTTCCGTAAGTTCCATCCTCTATTGAGGTGAGGACCGCTCCCATTGTGGTGAGGGGAGACCGCAGATCGTGACTGACCATGGAGGCAAGATTCATCTTATACTCGAGCATGCGCTGCTTCTCTGACACATCTTTGATATGCACGCAGAAACGCTTTCCCTCCGGAGTGTCTATCTCATTGATGGACACTTCGGCATAAAACATCTCTCCGGACTTTATCCGCCCCGATAGCTTTCTCGCCGACGATTCCACCCGGAGCTCCCCCATATCCGGAAAAAGCAGTGAAAGCGGCTGGCCGAAGAGCTCGGCGGCTTCGTATTCGAAAAGCTCCCTGAGCTGGACATTGGTTGCTTCTATGGTGCCCTGATTGTCGACCACGGCCAGACCAAGCGGTATGCTGGAGAGAATCTTGCTTACCTGATTCGATGTCCGATCCTGCAGATCCCTGTACTGGTCTACCAGAGCCTGGAGCTGGCGGTACCGGGAGGCGAGCTCTCCCAGGGTCAGGGAATCGATGTCTTCTCTTTCGTTCTCTCTCTCGTTCAAAACGCCCCTCGGCGGTGGAGTGCCAGAAGGCAAATTATAGCCCAGGGATCATCGTATAATTAGGAAGTTTGAATGAGCGCTCCCCATGCAGCCAGGATCCGAACCGAATAGCCAGGATCATATACCCGGAACTTGCTCCTGTAACAATTGCACCAGGGCTCTTCAAGAGCTCGGCTCTCTGACAGGCTGGTTGCTGGGGGCACCTTCGCCTCAGAGCCCGGACCGGCTGCCGGAGACTCCTGAATACTGTCCCTCCTGCGGGCTCAAGCTCCAGGCGCAGAAGCCCGGCTCTCTCACTCAGTGGATCTTCAAATACCAGCTTTGCTCCTGCCAGACAAAGGAGAGAGCTCCCGCATCGGAGGTCACCGGCCCGGATTTGATGCCGCCGGGCGATGCCGAGATCGAAGTAAGCGATGATTTCCCCGTCGAGCGATTCGCCCCCATGGCTCTCACTGCCAGCGGCGCCACCGGCAGTATCTATGAGGCTGTCGATCGAGTTCTCGCCAAGACTGTGGCGATCAAGACCCTCAGGTCCATCGATACAAGACAGTATGTCGATTTCCAGAACGAGGCCCGAGCCATCTCGCTCCTCGACCACCCCGGGATAGTGCGTGTTCTCGACTTCTCCTTGAGCGAGGGCGGCACACCATTCATGGTGATGGAGTTCGTGAAGGGTGAGTCTCTCGATGCCAGAACGGGCCGCTGCGGATCTCCGGACGAGGAGGTTGCTCTCGATCTTTTCGTCCAGATTGGCGAGGCGCTCGCTCACGCCCACAGCAAGGGAGTCCTGCACCGGGATCTGAAGCCGGAGAACATTCTCGTGGAAGAGCAGCCCTCGGGAGCTCTCCTGGCCAAGCTGGTTGACTTTGGACTCGCTAAGATTACCAGAGAGACCCTGGTTCCAACCTCTTCCGGCGATCGTTTGCTGGTAGGCACCCCGGCTTATATGAGCCCTGATACCGTCCGCGGTCTCAAGTATGACCAGCGCTCGGACATTTATTCTTTTGGTTCGGTAATGTTCGAAGTGATCACCGGCAGGCAGCCTTTCACGGGAGAGAGCGCCATGGAGCTTCTCGCCCGGAAGTCCAGCGAGGACCCTCCCTCTCTCAATGAAGCCGGCTCCTCCGCAAGCGACGAGATGGTCCGGATCGTCAGGAAAGCTCTGGCTCGCGATGCCGACCAGCGATACCAATCTATGAATGAGCTGCTTGCGGATCTGAAGCGAGCCAGGCCTCTGGAGTCAGGGACCGTGGCGGAGTCCAAACCTCAAGCCGATCAGGAATCTCTTTCTGGAGTGACGGTTCCACCGCGATTGGTATTCGGCGCGGGAGCGGTGGTTTTCCTTGGAGTCATCATCTGGTTCGGCATCAGTTATTCTCGTTTCGATGAGAAAGCCGGTCTGAGGGAGAAGCTTTCCGCTCCCGTTTCCGACATCTCGGTTATCGATCAATCCACCGATATCGTGACTGTCGGACATTTCTACAGGAGCCAGTATCATGACTCCATCGTTTATACCAGCCCGGACCCCAAGCTCAAGAGCCCACACTTCGAAGACTTGAAAGACTGCACTGATGTCGATGGCGTTTCGGTGAGAGAGTGCCCGATCGATTTACAGGATATGCGCTTTCTGCCAAAGGACAGACTCAAATTTTTCTCCCTGGTGAAATGCCGCATCTCCAATCAAGCTCTCGAGGTGATCGGCGAGATGCCTGCACTTCTCGAACTTAATATGTGCCAGGTCAATCTACGGAATCGACCGGTCGAGGTCCTGGGAAACCTCAAGCGACTCGAGATTATCGATCTGGTCGATACCGGGATCGAGTCGGATCGCCTGGATTTTTTGAGAGAGCTCCCGGCTCTGAGAAAGCTGAATTTCGGCTGGAACAGTAAGGTATGCGATGCCAGGAGTTTCGCGCTATTCAGTCATCTGGAGCCTCTGAAGATCCTGGAGCTTGGAGGTCTCCAGCCGTCACCGGCGGATCTGGCGCAATTGAAGAATCTCCCGCATCTGGAGATTCTCAGTGTAGGAAACTGTCATCTCACCGACGAGCACCTGAAAGTGGTCTCTGAGATTTCGACTCTCAAGCAACTGGTTGCTAGAAATAACGAAAAGTTGACCCCAAGAGGTCTGGAGCATCTGTTGAGGAATAAAGAACTCGTGGAAATCCAGCTCTCTGGCTGTCCGCTGATATCGAAGAAAGACGCAGAGACGGCAATGGCGAGTAGACCCGGACTGCAAGTGGATCTAGAGCATGAGAAGCTCGTCAACGATTCGGCGAAAGTCCTCAAGATATTCTCCTATTGATAAGCTTCGTAAATGATGCGTCGCCACGCTCATAGTGGATGCCTTCCCCGGGTACATGAGTAAAACGGGGTATCGCTCATATGACTGTCGATTGCGTCTATGGCTGGACGGATGAGAAGATCCGCGCATGCGAGGATCTCGCTTCCATGCGGAGCATGATCCTTTACGGCGATCGTGTCGACGACTCGACTATGGAGCTCCTGGCTGACCATTGCGTCAATCTCAAGGAGCTCCATCTTCTTGGTGCCAACCTCACCGACAGGGGCTTCGAGCATGTCGGCAGGATCAAGTCCCTGGACTGGATAGTGATCGACGAGACACCGGTGACGGATCGGGGCATCAAACACCTGGCATTTCTCACCGGTCTGAAAGGACTTCATCTGGTGAGAACATGTATCACCGAAGACGGTCTCGATGTGCTTTTTCATTTCCCCTCTCTCAAATATTTCGAGGCGGCAGGCGACTCTCTGGGCAACCGGGGGCTGTCGACCATATCCCAGGTGAACGGTCTCGAGATTCTTCGTCTGGCATCTCCTTTCACCAGCGACAGGGATTTTCTCAGTCTGGCATTCTCGCCCTCTCTGAGGATGCTAACGGTAGACATGCCCAATGTCTCGAGAGACGCCATCAGACAGATGGGGGATCGTTTGCAGGGATGCCTGGTAAGCCAGCTCGCCATACACAGATCCCTGGACGAGGTCATCTACCGCGCTCAAACGGCCATTCAGTTGATCCGCAAGAACCTGATCATTACAGACGGAAAAACACCGACTCTGGAAGAGGCTTTCCCGCCCGATGCTCGATCTGAAGGACCGCCCACCAACAAGCTTTCTCTTGATCAGGTCAGATATCTAATCGCAGCGGGACTGCTCGAGCCCAATCAGATAATCGAGCAGAAAGTTATCAGGAAGGCCCGAAAGGCTGGCGAGGAGCCCATCTATAAATGGCCCGGACCCGAGGAGCTTTTGCTCGATCTGTTCAGAGAGAGAAAAGCAGGCCGAGAGAAAGAGAAAGACGACAAGCTTCCCTGGAGCTGGTGATTATTCCGGGAAGTGAAAACGCAGGGCCAGCCAGTTTTCCTTTTCGCCCACATCGCAGGCGAGATAGACGAAGTCCGGTTGAATCTCGAGCTCACTGGCAAAATTCATCGATTGATGATCCTTTTTGATACCATCAGTTAGTTTTTTCATGTCCCCCATTCCGAGGCATTCGGCATAGAGACTTCCCTGATCTACGGAAAGCCTGAGACCGCCTTTCATGCGATCGATCCTGATGGAGCTGCCTGTGGGCAGTGTGAAAACAGTCTCGGTGAGGCTCCTTAACTGACGTGTATTACTATCTGAAAGCTGGAGCAATTCCAGCTCCACCAGTCTCTTGGGTGCGAGCTCGATCTTGCCCAGGTCCAGAGTGCTGCCCTGGTCCAGGTTCACAGATTGTTTGTAGGCGGCGTGTTTGTCGTCTGCCACATAGATGGAATATCTACCGGCAGGCAACGCACCGATCTTGAACTTTCCTGTGTCATCGGCGGTGCTCTCTTTCCTTGCCATCCAGGCATCGTAGTTGAAGGCAGAAACGCGATTGCTCATCTGTTTGATTGGATCGATCGAGACCTCTACATGAGCAGCAAGACCTTCTTTCGAGCCGGCATCGGTGATGGTGCCTGTGATAAAGGACTCGTCTCCAGGAGCCATTCGAGGGAGCTTCACGTCTCCGAGCCAGACTATGTCATTCTCGCTCTTGTATTCGGTCAGATCGAGGGTGGCAGTCTTGCATCCTTCGGCAGCGAAAATGAGAGGCTGATTGAATCGTTTCACTCCCAGGACGAAATAGTCTTTTTTCAGGAGTCTAACCGGCGTGGCGATATTGTCCGGGCGCACCGGTCCATTGTCGAAAGTGAGGTGACCGACCACCACGCCGTCTCCCTGCTGCTTGCGAGCCAGCTCCATTTGTTTTTGCACCTCATCGCCTATGGTGGAGGCAAGCTCCTTGTCTCTGGACCGGAGGTCCTCCAGAGCGGCAGAATAGGTAATAGCTCGCTCAGATGCCTGGCCTGCCCGGGGCAAAAAGAGCTGGGGCAAAAACAGGGAAAGCGACAGAGCAAAGGCGGTAAGAAGGGCGCGAGGTCTCATCTGGCACTCCAGGCTCATGGTTCTGACGGCTCAATTTTACAGGGCGGGTGGATAATCGGGTAAAATATCCCGAACTCCAGCCGGGGCATGAATTATGGTGCAAGATACCGAGAATAAGCAGGCTCAGGAACAGGGCAGAAAGGCAGGCGCGGCCCACCGGGTCTTCAAGAAAGCCAGCCCCAGCGGGCCGATTATCGACGCGGCCAGGGAAGTCGTGCGCATGCAGCTTGCCCTGAGCAATAAGCTGCATGTGGCAAAACAGGATCTCGAGCATATTCGCAAGCTACCAGCCGGTGCCGGAGTGGTTCTCATATCCAATCATGCCGACGAGATGGACCCGCGCATCTGCCTCGAGCTCTCCAGGCTCTCAGGCTGGCGATTCATCTCCATGTGCAACCGGGAAGCGTTCGNCGAGCTTTCGGGCTTCGCCGGCTGGGCGCTTCAGCACCTGGGGCATTTTTCCGTGGAGCGCGGCGCTCATGACAGCCATGCCAAGGACTTCGCCATCGATATCGTGAAAGAGGGGAAAAATGTCCTCCTGATCTTTCCGGAAGGCGAGATCTTCTATCTCAATGAAGAGGTCCAGCCTTTTCACAGTGGCGCGGTGGAGATCTGCATGCAGGCGATTTTGCAGATGCGCGAGAAGAACCCCGACTGGACTGCTTTCATCGTGCCCATGGCAATCAAATACCACCATCGCGGTCGCATAGAGAAAGTCCTCGAGATGCGCATCACCAGAATGGAGCGCCGGCTCGAGCTGCTGCCCATGGAAGACGCCTCCTTCGCCGAGCGTCTCAAGCGTATTCAGAGGGAGCTTCTTCTCAAAGAAGATATGGAGCATGAAGTACGAATCAGTCTGGAAGAGGATCTCTTCGAGCAGATAATCACCACCGAGAAAACGATCTTAGCCCGGGTGGAGGAAAGACACCGGGAAGTGCGAGTCACCCAGCATGCGGTCATCGACGAGTCCTGGCAGTTGAGCGCCGAGATTCGCGCCGATCTCGACGGCACCAATGATGAGGAAGTCAGGGAAAAGCTGGAGCATGAGCTCTCGGATCTGGAGGAAGTCGCTCAAATGACGAGCTGGCGTCCTTATTACTATGAGGGCGATGTCTCGGCGGATCGTCTCGCGGAAGCGGTCATGAAGCTCGAGCGGGAGCTCTATAAGATCAAGCGACCCAGACAGCTCTCCCGCCGGGATGTGCATATCAAGGTCGCTGAGCCCATCGATCTGGGCAAGCTCTCGGATGAGTATCAGAAGGACCCCCGGGCGTTCCGGCATAGCTTCACCACCGACCTGCACGATCAGGTCCAGGGTCTGGTGGACGCTCTGGTTTATCAGTGCGCCCGGCGGAGCTGAGGCTCGGAAGGAGCGCTCAGAATTCCACCTGGAGATATTGCAGACCACGCAGGGCGTAGGGGCTGCGATAGGGCATCACCGGCTCTTTCAAACGCATTTCGGGAAGACGTTTCAAGATGGCGCCGATGGCTATTCTCGCTTCTGCCCTGGCAAGCTCGGCGCCGAGACAGTAGTGGACACCGGCTCCGAAAGAGACATGTTTTTTGTTCTGGCGCTCGATGGAGAAAGTATCAGGATCCGGGAAAAACTCCGGGTCGCGATTGCAGGCTCCGATGAGCACGGTGAGAGCGTCTCCTTTCTTGATTGTTTTGTCGCCGAGCTCGATGTCTTCGTTGGCAAGACGTCTGACTATCTGTACCGGAGAGTCGAAACGCAGGATCTCCTCCACCGCCTCAATAATCAGCTCCGGTCGCTCTTCTAGAAGACGGCGTTGCTCGGGGTGGCGCATGAGGTGGTAGAGCCCGTTGCCGATGAGATTGACCGTGGTCTCGTGACCGGCGATCAATAAGAGTATGCTGTTCGAGATAAGCTCTTCCTGGGAGAGTCTGCCTTCATCTTCCGAATTGATCAGAGCCAGGGAAGTGAGCAGATCTTTTTTGGAGCTTTCATTATGTGATTTGAGCTTGCCGGCAATGGCTTTTCTGAGATAGCCCTTGAGCTCCAGGGATGCGGCAAAGGATCTGGCTGCCTTGTAGGGGCAGACATTACCGTCGAGGGTGGCGGTGATTCTTGTAGACCATTCTTTGAACTTATCCCGATCCGCAGCCGGTATTCCGAGAAGCTCGGCGATCACCGTCACAGGCAGCGGGAAAGCGAATTGCGAGATCAGATCGGCATGACCATCATTCTCGAAACCGTCGATGAGCCTGTCGGTGATGCTCTGGATCTCGCCTTCCAACTCCCGGACTACCGTAGGAGTGAAAGCACCGCTGATGAGACCACGCACCCGGGTATGCTCGGGCGGGTCCTGCCTCAGTATATTGCTCAGACCCTGCCTGCCGGTGAGCTTGAGAACGATACGCATGGCTCTGCTCGGATGGCGCCAGCGCTCCATGCGTTTGCCATACCGGTTGTCCCGGAGGAGCTTGTTGGCTTCCGCCAGACCGGTGACCAGCCAGTGATTGCCTTTCTCGCTGAAGACCACATGATCCCTCTGGCGCATTGCCGCAAGCTCCGTATACGGATCTTGCAGGAAGCTCGCCGAATGCTCCATCAAAGGATCGAAAACAGCTCTGTCCACAGATTTATCCACCACAGTATTCATTGTGAGCCTCCCTTGCCGCACTTTTCTTTGTTTTTCAGATAAGCATGTCTCAGAAGCAAGATAAGGGGCAGCTTGATCAGTTTAACCATCGCTATCGCGGCTATAAAGTCTAAAGGAACGTTGAACATATTCTCTTGCCTCCGGATGCAGTTACACCCGGGGTGAAGAGAAAGTTGCGGGGTTCCGGACAATCACAAGATTGCATTAACAATTGCCGATTATGGTTTTCATTTTTCGACAGCCAGAGCCGCGGTGGCATCGATGGGAGGTCCGTCGACGGCGATGAAGAAGGATCCGTTGTAGTTGTTTTTCAAAGCCTCATCGAAATCGATGACCTTTATCGCAATATTGCGATAAGAGCGAAAGTAGAATTTGCGGTTTTTCAAATCTTTAATCACCGCCCACTGGGTGTAGTCCATAGAGCCGTTCTGGTCGCGGATGTCTCCTTTCGGGATATCCACGGCGTTGAGAAGATGCTCGGCGAGATTGACTGCTTTGGAGGCAGTCTCAGGTGTTTTCGCGTAATGAATCATGGCGGCGGTGCGAACAAAACGGGAGGGTGGTGTCCAGTCGCCGGGAATGCCGAGAAAACCGCTGCCCTGTCCCGGCGGTGCCAGAACTGTGCCGTCGATTTTGATCGGCTCCGCGTTGCCGGCGCTCAGGCTCAGATAGTTGCGCAGGTTGGTGATATGCCAGTCGAAAGTCGGAGTATTGGTCATTACTCCGCCGGGATTGTCGTAGATGTTTTTTTTGCCGTCGATGAACTCCACCACGAGACTTTTCCCTGAAGCGTCATGAAGAGCCAGGTGAAGAGGGGGCACCATTTTCATCTCATCGATATATGAGTCGGTCACCGCGATGCCTGCAAGTCCTTTTTTCGCTTCATCGACACTGGCGAAACGAGACAGGACCCATGTACCGAGCTTTTTGATCTCTACGGACTCTTTGCCGGTGCCGGCAGTCTCGTAGCGGCTCCCGGGCATCCAGAGGAAACCGGCTGAGAGTCCTTTCTCGTTCATTCCGTCGGTGATGAATGGCAGTCCCAGGGCATCTACTCCGATGAATGCATACCGTGCCCCGGCGTCGGATTTCTCCGGACGATAGATTTTTATCCGCGAGCGCAGCTCCAGACCGAACTCCAGGGAACGACCCACCACCACCGCGCCGTCTTTCGATTTCAACCGGAAGTCCGTGCAGGCTTCCGTTGTTGTCATGGTGGTCGTCATGGCAAGGGGGAGAAGCAGAGCAAGCGCTTTTCGCATGGGCAATTTCGGCATTCGGGGCACTCCGGTGGTTGGAAAGAAAATCGGTTGGTACGGGAATCTGCTGGCGGGCAATCAGTATAGCTCCTGGTGTAAAATCAGGTTCCTGTGGAGGAGCCTGACTATGTTTTTCGACTCAAAAATAATTCGATCCGTGACAGTGCTTTTGACGGCCTGTGCCTTTGCAAATCCTGTGATGGCGTTCGACTCGAATGTCAACAACACCGCTCAGCAGATCCAGTCGGATACTCAGAGCCTGGTCAAGAGCTTCGAGAATTTTCTGAAGACCAACGGGCGCTGGTCGCCCAAGCCCGGCAGTCCGGATATGCAAGCCTGTTTTGCCATGGAAGACCTCCAGAAGCAAGCCGACGAGCTCAAGAAGCGTGGCGGCAATTTGAACGAGAGCCAGCTCTCGCAGTCGGTTCTGTCGATCCAGCAGTCGCTCTCCCGGGTCGAATCGCAGCTCCGCACTGTGGGTGTCGATCAGATGGTCATGGGTCAGGTGAGAGCCGTCCAGAGCGATGTCAGGCAGCTGAGAGACTATGCCCGGGGCAGCAGCAGCAATTTCAATACGAATAATTTCGGCGGCAACAATTTCGGTGGAAATAACTTCGGCGGTCCGACATTCGGCAACAACAGGTGGAACAACAACTCCACCATGCAGCTTCTATCCAGCTCACTGATCGGACCAGGTCTCTATTCCATCACAATGATGGGTCCCAACGGCAAAGAGACGGTTGTCTCGAAGCAGGGCTCCTACATGCTCTCGGATGGCGTCCACTCTAGACGGGCTTTCGGTCAGGAAGAATCCATTCTCAATCAAGTCTACGCGGGACAGACAGGAAGTCAGTTTAATAACAACAATAACTGGAACCGGGGCGGTCGGCACCGCCACGGTGGTGGCAACTGGGGTAACCGTAATGTCGACCAGAACGTCAACGGCAAGGGTATGTTCTATTTCCAGAACATGGCGGCCATGGATGTGAAAAGCGTGTCTGTCCATACCAGGGGAGGGCGTGACGATCAGGTCGACATGCAGCTCACCGCCCGTTCCGGACAGACCGTTTCCCTCAGTGGCACCCTGGACAGCAGGCGGGATGACCGCATGATCGTCAAGGTCACCAGTTCCCAGGGCTCTCCTGCCAGCGGCGAGATGGATGTCTATCTCAACACCGGGGATCAGATCCAGTCAGTGAGCGGTAGCGGCAATATTGGCGAAAAACCGTTCAGCGTGAAATTCGACATCTGATCCACAGCTCAAGGCTCGGATTTGATCGGATAGGAATCTAGTACTCTTTTGCAGCCCGAGATAAGTTCTGGCAGGTAGCCCTGGTCGAGCTCGAACCGGAAGATATGTTTTTGAGAAAGCTGGTGCGGACTCATATCGACGGTCATGATCATTTGATCTGGACTTTCCATTGTCAGTTTGACCGACAGCTCCGGCTCCATGCAAGCGAGATTGGCTTGACCCGCCTTGGTCGAATGCATTCTCTTTGTTGCGACGGTCCATTCTGCAAGCTCAGACAAATGGATAATCGGACCATCCACAGAAACTTCCGCTCCGGGCGCGGAACACCGGACCGTTACGAGTAACCAGTTAGCATCCCAGTAGTCGGTGGCATCGGGGAATTGACGGCCATGGACCCAGATTTGCAAATCGTGTATCTGAATGTCGGGCGCACCGAGCTTTTCTTCAAGTCGCTCCATTCCCATTTATCTACTCAGCAGTATTGACAGCGCTGTGAGCGCGCATCCAGCCGATGACACCGAGGGTGACATCATCTTTGAACTGATCCGCTTCAAAGATCAAGTGCTCGGTGCTACCCAGAAGCACCATAGTCTTCTCGGGGGTGGCCAGGGCTTCGAAGAGATCGAAAGTGCCTTCTTTTTTGACCAGGCGGTCGTCGTCTCCCTGGAAGAAAATCACCGGCGTTTTATCGATTCGTCGGGCGACTTCGAGATTTTGATCCATGAAGCTGTTGAAGATCAGAAGCTCTTTTGGTGTGAGCATCAGTCGGGAGGACGGGTCCGACGACCACTGATCGCGCAGATCATCGTCGCTGGTGGCTTGTTTGATCACTTGCTTGCCGATATTCATGGGTTTGTTTTTGCCCATGAGATAGCGTAATCCGACTTTGACAGCTGTTCTGGCTCCCTTGTAACGGCTGCCGGACGGTACAGAGCAGATAAGCCCGTCGATATTTTCAGGCGTTCGGCTGGCGACTCTCAGGGCGATGGCACCACCCATGGATTCACCCAGGAGAAAGAGCGGTGCCGGTGCATAGTCACGCTTTATGCAGCCAGTCACTTTCTCGAGGTCCTCTACGCAATCCTCGAGATCCAGGCTGTCCTGTCCTCTCGATTCGAGATAGGAGCCGAAGCCGCGTACGTCGAACGAAATAGTGATAATGCCCTCCGGAGCAACACGGCGGGCGAAAGAATCGAAAGCGCGGTGGTGAAGACCGAGACCGTGTACACAAACAAGGACGGCTTTAGTCGGCACATTCGGATCGAGCCAGACCCATCCAGGCGCTTCACTCTTGCTCAGCTGGCTGCGCCAGGGACAGAGCTCGTCCGGTATTGTCGCAGTTGTTTTCGACAGGTATTTCGACTTGCCGGAAAAGATCGAATCGGCGTTCCTGAATGTGTCGGTATAACCTTTCCCGAAGACCTTCTGTCGCATAGTATCAGGATCGACATCCGGATATTCTTTAGAGAGCCTCAAGAAATTGGTCTGTCTGAATATCCAGATCGATTTTTCGTAAGCCGCTTCGGCTTTCTTGTCTTCTCCGGCATTCTCGAGAGCTTCGGAAAGCATCAGGAGCGCCCAGCCGTAATTGATGTCCTCGGCTCCATAGAGGTCTCTATACAGCCTGGCCATCTCCTCGTAGTTCGCTACGGCTTTCTCGAAGTTGCCGAGCCTCTCCTCGCAAGCCCCCAGACCAGCCAGAGTGAATCCGGCTACCAGGGTCCAGTCGCCCGGCAGAAGCTCTTTCAGTGCCTTGCGATAGAGCTTGGACGCCCGGCGATAATGCTTCTGCTTATAGAGACATTCGGCGGCACACAGGTACATCATGGACGGTGTGTAATGCTCGCAGGTGGCTCCCCGGGAAATCTCAGGGACCTCGCCGGAGTGGCTTTCGGCCGCACCATCCATAGCGGCGATCACCAGGGCATAGGCTCCCTGATAGTCGCCGCGCCTGAAATGGCTGGCAGCGAGATCCATCTCGCTGTCGGCACCGGGAGATTGAGCGAGAAGCCGAGAGAAAATCGCCTCGGCATCGCCGAATTGTTTGCGCTCCAGCAACTCCAGGGCTTCCTTGCGGCTGCAGGCGGTTATGTTTTCCGTATCGATTGCGGCGCTCTCGGCCAGGACCGGACCGGCAAGCAAAGCCATGCCTGCCGTAAAACAGGACAGGACTATCGAAAACTTGTTCATACGCGAATGATCACGTCGGAGTCGTCGAAGCGGACTTTGGCGAGCTGAGCATATTTATCGTCTTCGGCGCGGTACCCCAGGGCGCAGAGCACGACACTCCGGCAGCCTCTCTTCTCTAGGTCGAGGATCTCGTCATAGCGCTTGCGGTCGAAACCTTCCATGGGACAGTTGTCCACCCCGAGGCCGGAGGCGACAGCAATCAGGTTGCCCAGGGCGATATAGCATTGTTTTGCCATCCATGTCTCCAGATCCTCTTTCGAGGTCCGATCGACAAAACCAAGCATCATCGACTTGTATGTGGCGATACTATCAGCGGTGATGTCCCTGGTAGCGAGAATATGTGAGGCGTATTTTTCGACGTGCTCTCTGTCCATATTGTCGAGACGGCAGATCACCACCAGGTGCGAACACTCGGAGGGCTGATTCTGATTGAAAGAAGCCTCGACCAGCTTTGCTTTGGTGTCGGCATCGGTGACTACGACGAATTTCCAGGGCTGCAATCCATAACTGGACGGCGTAAGAACCAGGGCTTTCTGGATCGCGTCCCAGGTCTTGTCCTCGATCTTCTTTGTTGAGTCGAATTTTTTGGTGGCATAGCGCCACTCCAGCTTGTCAACCAGGCTACCGGGATTCATCGCTTCTCTTTCCTCATGATTCCTCGACCTGCCTAATTTATCAGAATTTCGCCCCTCAGGTCTCCGACTCGGGCGAGTACTCCTGGTCGTTCATATCGAAAGTCCAGGCTACAGCTTCCCTGGCAGTGGTCATGGTGGGCGGGACTCGCAGGAAATATTCCTTATAGGAGCCGTCGGGCTCCGGGGTGCTGTTTTTGACCCGGACCATGACCAGGGGCTCGTCTCCCTCGAGCTCTTTTCTGTAGAGCTTGCCGCATTCGTCTTCGCCAATCAGCTCGGCGCCGATATCCAGGAGAAAGCGCGAAACACCGTAGGTCTCCATGAGCAGTCGCCTGAGGGAGGCATTGGTCACCGATTCGATTTCGGCAGCAGTGAGGGATTCAGGATCCTCTACATGCCTGCGGGCTGCAACGATTCCTGTTACAGCATAAATTTTGTATCCGTCCGCGAAGCTGATTGCTGGACCTTCCAGGTTGTGGAACGAGAGAGTCTCATCAAATACTGATTCTTCGGGGTAAGACCCTACAAAACAGATATTCTCGAAAAAGGAATACCAGGGTGCGGCCTGATAAAGAGAAAGGAGCACCGAAAGATCCTCACCGTCTTTTCCTTCGAAAAAGGGCGCATTGGGACCGCCGCAGACCTCTTGAATAAAACCACTGGGAAGGATCTCCGGGATCCTCCAGATGCCGCTGATATAGTGCCGGAAGACCTGGGTTCCCGGTAATTCTCGAAGAGCGATACTGATTCGATCCCGAAGAATTTGCTCCATGGGGTTGCCAGGGAGCGCTCGGGGCAGGAGCCCGGGCAGACCAGCGTCTGGCGTAGCGCCGAAGCGCTCGGCAAGAGCAGGGATGGAATTCACGCAAACCTCGATGGCGGTGCCGACCCTGCGTAGATGAACCTGCATGGTGTTGTTGAAACCGAAATTCAAATACGATTTGAGAACAGGATCGGCCTTCAGATTCATGGTCCTGGTCAG
>JAGQHH010000105.1 GCA_020431945.1 Cyanobacteria bacterium HKST-UBA02
CCTATTATCTGATCGGCACCGCCGCCGGACCCCATCCCTACCCGACTATGGTGCGTCAGTTCCAGAAAGTAATCGGCGAGGAGATAAGAGAACAGTTCATGCAGACCAGGAACAAACTCCCTGATCATGTGGTGGCCTGTGTGGGGGGCGGCAGTAACGCCATCGGCGCCTTCGCCGATTTTCTCGATAACGGGCTCGATGAGAGAGTCAGGCTCACCGGCGTGGAGCCTCTGGGCAAAGGGCTGGCTTCCGGAAGACACGGAGCCGTCCTCGGTCACGGCAGCCCCGGCGCCCTGCACGGCATGAAGAGCATGGTTCTGCAAGATCCGGACGGTCAGATTCTCGAAGCACACAGCATCGCCGCCGGACTCGACTATCCATCGGTGGGTCCCGAGCACGCGCATCTCAAAGATCAGGGCCGGGTCCGCTATGTAGGCGTAACCGACAGCGAGGCCATCGCCGCTTTCCTGGATCTCACCACCGCCGAGGGAATCATTCCGGCCCTGGAAAGCTCCCACGCCCTGGCATTCGCAAGGAAGTTGGCCGCCGGCTGCGATCCCGGCACTGACATAGTCGTCAACCTGTCGGGCAGGGGCGACAAGGACCTGCATACTGTAGAGCGCTATCTCGATGAGGAGAAGAGAAAATGCCGGATCGACTGACTAACACGATGAAAATCCTGAAAGAGAAGGGCGAGAAGGCAGTAGTACCGTTTCTGGTGCTTGGCTATCCGAACCGGAAGGGCTTTATCGAAGCAGCGAAAGCCCTCATAGAGGGCGGTGCCGCGGCTCTCGAGCTCGGTCTGCCCTTTTCCGATCCGGTGGCGGACGGACCCATAATCGAGAATGCCGACCGCGCCGTTCTGGCTTCCGGGCAGACCCTCGACCAGGCCATCGGGCTCATAAGCATCCTTCGGGAGCTGGCACCGGATCTTCCACTCAGTCTTCTGACTTATTTCAATCCGGTGCTCAAAAGAGGCATACCGAAATTTCTGAAAGACATGAAAGAAGCAGGCATAGACGGCATAACCATAGTCGATCTACCCCCGGAGGAATATTCCGAAGTCGAGCCTTATATCAAAGAGCTCGGTCTGGCACCGGTGATGCTGGTCTCTCCCCTGACTGCAGGGGATCGTCTGCGGACCATCTGCGCCATGGCATCTGGCTTCGTCTATCTGGTCTCGCGAGCCGGCATCACCGGGCTCTCAGCCACCTATCAGGACACCCTGAGCCATACCCTGGCATCGGTAAGAGAGCAAACTTCCCTGCCGGTGCTGGTCGGATTCGGCATAAGCAGTAGCGAGCAGGCACGCGCCATGGTGGCAATGGGAGCCGACGGTGTGATAGTCGGCTCGAAGATTATCGACATAATCGACAGCCACGATGAAGGCGAGATGCCGCATGCCCTGACGGATTTCGTCTCCGGTCTCAAGATTGCCATGAGCTATAATCATGTATCGTGAGCGATTCTATAAAAACAGAGCCAGAAGAGAGACCCCGGTCGCAAACCGGAGAGACCGAGAAGATCGAACTCGCCTCCGAACCGGAGCTGCGTCCTGAGCCGGAACTGCTTCCCGAGCCTGGATTCGAGAGGCAGTCAGGCAACAAAATCAAAGACAAGCTCTACACGATTATTTTCGAGGCCGATACTTTCGGGGGAAAAGCCTTCGATGTCTGGCTGCTGATCGCCATTCTCGGTAGTGTCATAGTGGTGCTCCTCGACAGCGTGCGCTCGATCAATGCTGCGCATGCGAAGCTCTTCACTTTTCTCGAGTGGACATTTACAGTGATGTTCACCCTCGAGTATCTGCTCCGCATCTACTGCTCGACAAACCGGAGCAAGTACCTGCGGAGCTTCTTCGGGATCATCGATCTGGTCGCCATCGTTCCCTCTTATATCGGCATCTTTCTCACCGGTGCCCAGTACCTGATAATCGTCCGCACCCTGAGACTCCTGAGACTCTTCCGGATCTTCAAGCTGGGCCGTTATCTCAAAGAGGCCGAAGTGATGTCCCTGGCGATCAGATCCAGCGGACCAAAAATCATGGTCTTTCTCTTCGCGGTTCTATCCATGGTGACAATCATCGGCGCCCTTATGTATCTGGTGGAAGGTGGAGACCATGGTTTCACCTCGATTCCGCGCAGCATCTACTGGGCCATCGTCACCCTCACCACCGTGGGCTACGGAGACATAGCCCCGACCACGGTGCTGGGACAGTTTCTCGCCTGCACCGTGATGATCCTCGGCTATGGAATAATCGCCGTGCCCACCGGCATCGTCTCGGTGGAGATGCACAAGGCGGGACGGAGTTACACCCTCTTGAAAAACTGCAACAACTGCGGCGCCAAAGGGCACGAAGACGACTCCACCTTCTGCAAGCACTGCGGAACCAGGCTCTCAGTGGTGGAGATCAACCGCTAGCTGCAAGTCTAGACTTCCGCCGCCGCTATCCGGCAGAGGCTGCTGAGGGTGCGGTTCATGAGCTTATAGAAGTTGTTGAGACGCTCGAAGTCGTCGATAGCGCCTTTCACCCGTGCCGAGAGGACGTTGCAGTTCTCACGCAGAGCTCGTCTCGAAGGAGCCGAATCGGTGTTGTCGCAGTCGGCCCAGAGCTGGATGGTGGGCTCGTCCAGGATCAGACGGCGCAGAGCGGCATCGTCGAAGAGCTTTTTGACTTGATCCTCGTCATTGCCCTTGATGATGAAAGCCTTGTCGAAGTCGCCGTGACCGATGATGATATCCTGCATGCCCAGCAGCTTCTGGAAGCCCTGGATGAATCCTTCCGGGTGAATGGCGAATTTGAAATCGCCTACCGGTCGGTAACATGCTTCCACCGTGGAGAAATCGCCTTTGCCCTTGCCGCCGGGATGCATGGTATAGACCAGGCTCCAGTTAGTCTCGGCAATGGGAACCATGAGACTCATCTCGGTGTGGCTGGAGTCCGGATTGGGATCCTCGACCTCGGCGTTGAACTCCTGCGAGAACTCCATCCACACATATTTCCAACCATAGATCTTGCTGTGAAGTTTAACCATCTCTCCCCCAACTGACTGATCGAGCAAACTCTTATATATATCAGACTATTAGCGATGCTTTCAGGTAAGCCCTCTCATGTTGTAAATACCGGCTAAACTTATTCGTACTCAAAAATGACCGCTCTCGACTCTCGAACACCGCCTGAAAAGAAAGAGGCACCCCTGGTAGCCGGGAGCCTGTGGCGCGCTATCTGGATAATGTCCTGGCCGCTTCTGATCACCACCGTGGCCAATTCCCTGGTGGGCATCACCGACGTCACCATGGCCGGCACCCTGGGCTCTCCCCACCAGGCAGCAGTGGGTCTTTCCGAGCAGATCATCTTCATGTTCCTGCTCTTCATCATGGCTACCGGCACCGGCACGACAGCCCTGGTCTCGCGTTACTGGGGCGAAGGCGACCGGGACAAAGCCCTGGGTTTCGCCGCTCAGTCCCTGGTCCTCTCGGTATGCCTGGGAGCCACCCTGGCTGCCGTCTCCTTCTTTGCTTCGCACTATGCCCTTGGCTTCTTCTGCGAATCGAAACAGGTGGAGAATCTGGGGACGACCTACCTGAGCCTCTTCAGCCTCTATATGATCCCCTTCAGCGTGGTCTGTATAAGCAATTCGGCCTTCCGGGCGATCGGCGATGCGAAAACGCCTCTATTTGTCGTACTGACATTCACGACGATCAGCATCGCCGGCGATATTTTGACGATCAAATATGGCTGGCCCGTGCCGGGGCTCGGTTTGAGAGGAATCGCCTTCTCTGCTCTGACAGCCTCGTCCATGGCCTGCCTGCTCTCCATTTATAAAATCAGCCGCTCGGAACTGGCACCCTGCCTCAAGATGCTTATTCCGGCAGTACCGGAGATGATCAAAAAAGTAGTCAAAATCGGCATCCCATCGGCTTTCCAGCGAATGGCCTGGGCGACCAGTGTTTTCGTGCTCTTCTATATCCTGGCTCGCTGCCCGCAGCCCACCGAAGCCCTGGCTTCATGGAGCGTGGGCATGCGCGTGGAAGGGCTCATGTTCATGCCGGTCATGGCTCTATCCATGGCTGTTTCCTCCATAGTCGGGCAGAACCTCGGCGCCCGGGAGATCGAGCGCGCCTACAAAGCCGGCTGGAATGTCACCTGGATCGGCGTAGGCATGCTCACTTTTCTGGCCGCTATCCTCTTCGCCATGGCCGAGCCCATAGCCATGGCCATGTGCAAAGATGCCACCACCATCGGCTATGTCACCAGCTACCTGCGTATCAATGCTCTTTCCGAGCCCTGGCTGGCCCTGGGCATGATCCTCGGGGGAGCCTTCCAGGGCGCCGGGGATACCCGCACTCCCATGTGGATAACAGTGACCACCAACTGGATTATCAGGCTGCCCCTGGCATGGTATCTGGCTATCGAGATGAAGCTTGGTCCTCAGGGAGCCTGGTGGGCGATGACATCATCAGTGGTGATCATGGGTCTGCTCTCCGCCTGGCGCTTCCGGAGCCGCACCTGGACCAGGCTCCATATTTGAGGCGGGAATCGCCACTATGAGCGCCAGAACAAACCAGTAAGCCATGCGCACTGCCCCGGTGCCGAAGTTGAATTCGAACAGACCTGCCACCATCAGGGTGGCTACCGCGCCCAGACAGCCCAGCCCCAGACCGGTGGCGAAGGGCTCCCCGCGAGCAAGACCACGGCGCCAGCGGCCGTAGCAGGTGCGCACCGAGACGACGATCAGATAGATATAGGCTGCAAAGCCGATAACTCCGAGAGTCGCCAGGATATGAAGATAATTGCTGTGAGCATGGACCAGACGATCCGAGACCCCCGGCACCACGGCCTCGGGAATATTCTGAGCGGGATAATGTCTGATCCCCACGCCCACCAGAGGGTGACGGCGGAACACATCCAGAGAGGTCTTCCAGACCCGCAGCCTGACAGTGGTACTGACGTCCTGACGGTAATCGGCGATCAGGGGCTCGATCCTGGCCCGCACCACCGGCACCGTGAACCAGGCTGTCACCACCAGGGTGAGAAGCAGGAAGACTACTTTCACGAACATCCGGCGCGAGACGAGAAATGAGAGGAAAAGGCTGGCAGCCATGACTCCCAGCCAGGCGCTGCGCTCGCTGGCGAAGAGAAGACCGGCGAAATTGAGAGCGGTGACCAGAAAAAAGAGGGGCCGACGATTGAGGGGGGCAGGCAGGCTTCCATAGGTCCGGGTGATCAGGAAACCGAGAGCGATCATAGAAGCGATTTCCATCTGGCCGGCGAAAGCCATGGGATGACCGATGAAACCGGTAGCTTGCAGATAGGGAAAGCGGGAGAAAGGATGGAAATTGAGAATCTGCTGAAGGCTCCCCCAGGTACCAGAGACCGCTCCGGCAAGCAGCATCAGACCGAGCAGATTTCCTGTTGCAGTATCGGTATTGCGGCTCTCGCCGTCATAGCGATAGAGGACTTGATGTATCCAGAAATAGACCATCATTGCTTTGAGACTGTAAAAGGACTTCCAGGCCTCGTAAGGGCCGTGATTGAAAAAGCCGGACAGGGCCACGGTATAGGAGAATATCAGGAGCGGCACCGCCAGCGGCGCTTTCAGAGCACCGCCGATTCTCGAATCGAGAGCCTCTCGAGAGCCGGTACGCAGCTTTTCGATAAGAGCTAATATGATCGCCACGAGCCAGACGATCAGGCCCTCGATGAGAAGAACCGAGCCCACGGTGATCGGGGCGAAGACCAGCCCGGCATAAAGCACGGCGATAAGACGCTCAAGCCTGTCGAGAAGTTTTTGAGCCTTGCTCATCAAATCTCAGGCCCAGTTGGTAAGTCCCATGATCTCCCGGACGTCCCGCAGAGTGCTGCCGGCCACGGCCCGGGCTTTCTTGTTTCCATGCTCGAGGATCTTACGGACTTTCTCCGGATCCCGGGCGAGGGCTTCGCGTTTTTCCCTGAAAGGCGCGAAGAATTCGTTGACCACTACGGCCAGACGTTTTTTACAATCGACACAACCGATTTGAGCCGATTCGCACTCGGTCTTCACTGTCGACTGAAGCTCCGCATCGGCGAAAACCCGGTAGAGAGGCCAGGGCACTTCGCATAGATCCGTGTGACCAGGGTCGCTGCGAGCGACGCGGGTGCGGTCGGTGATTGCTTTCGAGATTTTCTTGATGGTATCGTCGGGAGTATCAGCAATCTTGACGTCGTTATTGTAGGACTTGCCCATCTTCTGCCCGTCCATACCCTTGAGCAGCGGCGTGGAAGTGAAACGCGGCTTCGGTTCCGGGAAATAATCGACCTCGTAGAGACCATTGAATTTCCGGGCCAGATTGCGAGCGAATTCAAGGTGAGACTCCTGATCTTTGCCTACCGGCACCAGTTCTCCCTTGAAAGCCAGGATATCCGCGGACATGAGAACCGGATAACCGATCAACCCGTAAGTCACCCGCTCCTTCGCCTCTTCCTGATCGGCAGCCAGCATCTTCACCATATCTTTGAGAGTGGGCTCGCGCTCGACCCAGTTCTGTCTGGTGATCATAGAGAGCAAGAGATGGAGCTCGGCAATCTCGGGCACCCCGGACTGCACATAGATCGTGGCCTGATCCGGATCGATCCCCACACAAAGCCAGTCCAGGGCAATCTCGAAAATATTGCTCTTGATCTCGCTGACATCCTGATACTTGGTGGTCAGGGCGTGCCAGTCGACAATCGAGAAATACGACTCATAGTCTTTCTGAAAAGCCACCCAGTTGGTGAGCGCCCCGAAATAATGTCCGAGGTGCAGGCGTCCGGTGGGACGCATCCCCGACATGATTCTCATATAACTTATTGCTCTTTGGCAGCAGCGGTGGCTTCTTGATTGTTCTCTTTCTTGGGTTTGGCGGGCTTGCCTTCGGCGGCAGCAGCAATTTGCTCGCGAACTCTGGCCTGTTTGCGGCCTACTTTCGCCTTTTTGCGAGCGCGTTTCTCACGCGGATTGTACTTGGTGGTCATGAGTACCTCCTTGCAACCAAGTCTGATTCAAAGCAAGAGCCGAATATACCATGCCTGCAAGGCGGCCAGGCTATTCCGGCGCGAATCGCTCTCTTTCTTGTTTCAATCTGTCGAGATCGGCGGGCAAAAGACAGCCGGAGCCTATGAGAAGTTTGTGAAGCCCGATCCCCTGACGCTGAGAGATAGTCTGCAGCTCCTGGAGCTGATCGGTGGAAATACGCCGGCGCTGAAGAAGATACTCCTCTATGGAGATTTTGTTGAGCAAGAGCTGGATGGTGAGCTCCATGACACTGTCATGATGCATGATAAGACCCTTTTCGAGGGCGTAGCGATAGGTAGCGAGGATGGCTGCCTCGGTCCGGTTGGAATCGGTGAGAACCAGAAGGAGCGTCTTGGCGTGCTCCACCTCGGTGAGTACCTCTTTCACCATGGCGTCCACTGAGCCTGTCTCGAGGGCTTCCTTGCCGTCCTCGGTGACCTTGAAAATCGTATTGAGAAGACGCTCTATATCGATCGAGACAAGAGGGAGCGGGTCGGTTCGGCGCAGGTCGAAAGAGGCGGAGCTTTCAGACTTGCTTTCCGATTCGCTTTCCGATACCACAGGCGATGCCGCCACCGGAGCTTGCCCGGGCAGAGATCCTTCGGTATCGACGCGTTCCCGCTTTTTCCTGGGCGGCGCCGTCTCCACGAGGGATGGGGGCACAGTGGGAAGCTCCTGGGTATCGGTACCCTTTTTCTTCTCCTCAGGCTCATCCCAGGTCGCATCGATTTCGGCCTGGCGCTCGGCACTGCTTTTGGTACCGGCTTTCTCGACCGCATCAGCAGCAGAGCCATTGTCCGAGCCCGAATCGGAATCAGGCTTTTCACTTGGTGGTATGGTGTTCTCGACTTCCAGATCCCGGGCGTCCTCCGGACCGAAACGAAACTCGGCAAGCTGCCTGAGCTTGGTGGAGACCAGCTCCTTGAGCTTGGTCCTGTATTCCTCGGGATCGATATTGCCCGGTCTCACTACTTCGACAGAGCTCGTCACCACCAGGCGGAAGAGCATGCCCACCGCCATACGCAGGTCGAGCTCGAGCTCCACCATAGCCTGGTGCATCGTGCGCCCATCAGTGATCCAGCCAAGGACCTGATAGTCGTACTTTCCCAGGGGCTGCACTCGCAGGGCGGCCTGCCACTCTTCGGTGCCGAAATTCGTGGAAGGCACGATCTCTGTATTGAGACCGACATTGACCTGACGAAGAAAAGCGAACTGATCCGTGAAAGTGCCTGGCTGATCGAGCCTGTGGTCCAGGTTCGGCTTGGCTGACAGAACGAAATCCCTGGGCAGAGTCTCGATCTTGAAGATTCCGTCAGTCCAGGAGACCACTTCGGTGAGGGCGTCATGACCTTCGAGAATGCCGAACTTGGCCACCCGCAGCCTGCCCCTGACTACGGTGAGATCGCAGGACTGTCCGGAACGACGTATATGGATGTGGTAACTGCTGCCCGACTCGTCGGCCAGAAGCTGAAGCAATCCAGGCAGGCTGATATCCGCTAAGCTTCCCTCAATCATGTCTACCTCGAGCCCCGATACTGAAGGATATATTGACCTTCCATCAACTATGTTCCCTGCCGACCTCGGCTCTTAATTTACAAAAGTTAATTCCTTGCCGATCCGCTACAGCTTGCGGGGAATTGGGTAAATACAGACATAAGGGTAGATTGGAGCTATTGACTTTGGGTTCTAGAGTCACCGACGAAATGACGAACGACTGGTCCGACCTGTCCATGGACGACGAGGACGCCGATCAGGATCAAGATCCGCTTCTCGACGACGAGGATAGCAGCAGCAGCAGCAAGCCTCGCCGCAAGAAGAGCGACGGCTTCACAGAGGACTCCGTGAGGCTCTATTTGCGCGAGATCGGTCGCGTCCGCATGATCAAGCCGGACGAGGAGATCGAACTCGCCCGCCGGATCGCTGCCGGGGATATGGAGGCCAAACAAAAGCTCATCCAGGCCAACCTGCGCCTGGTCATCTCTATTGCCAAGAAATATGTGAACCGCGGGCTTCCCTTCCAGGACCTGATTCAAGAAGGCAATCTCGGGCTTATCAGAGCAGCTGAAAAATTCGACCATACTAAAGGATTCAAATTCAGCACTTATGCCACCTGGTGGATAAGGCAGGCGATCAGCCGCGGTCTGGCTGATAAATCGCGGACCATCCGGGTGCCTGTGCATATGGTGGAATCCATCAACAAGCTCAAGAAGACCAGCGCCAAACTCTCCCAGGAGCTTGGCCGGAAGCCTAACGAAGAAGAGCTATCCATGGCTATGAAATTGCCGGTCTCCAAGATCCAGGAGATCCTTACTGCCGATCGCGAGCCGGTCTCCATGGAGATGCCGCTCAATCGCGATGAAGAGACTTATCTTGGCGACCTGATCGAAGACAACGAATCCACCAGACCGGATTCCACCACCGAAGAAGAGCTTCTCAGGCAGGATATCAGCCGCATGCTCTCACAACTCACCCCCCGTGAGCGTGACATCATGCACCTGCGTTACGGTCTCGAAGACGGCAGGCAGCGCACTCTCGAGGAGGTCGGACGTCTCTTCAATATCACCCGGGAGCGTGTCCGGCAGATCGAGCACAAAGCATTTCGTAAGCTCAGACAACCTTCCTGGTCGAACAAACTGGTCGGATATCTCGACGACTGAGCTTGTCACTATTAGAAATTCGATCTTACCCGAGCGCCTGTAGCTTGCTACCTTTATATGTTGCTATAAACGGTAGAGGTGAGCCGTGGCGGAGAAGCAGGCCGTAGCTCTGGAAGAACTCACGACGCTTGTCGACAGCGGCCAGCGCCAGAAGCTTCGCCTGCTCCTGAACGAGCAGCACCCTGCCGATCTCGCTGAATTTTTCGAAGAGATGGATCCGCCTCACCGTCTCTCATGCTTTCGCCTCCTCGATCTCGACAACGCCTCAGCGGTTCTGGCCGAGCTCGATTCGGACAATCAATGCGAACTTCTCACCTCCCTGGGCGATATCGGCGTGGTGCCGATTATCGCGCGCATGTCTCCGGATGATGCCGCCGACGTACTTTCCGAACTGCCTCCCGAGAAAGCCACCGAGATCATCGAGCAGATAAGCGACGTCGAAACCAGGGTCGATCTGAAGCAACTCCTCCTCTTCGAGGACGACACGGCAGGCGGGATCATGTCCACCGACTACCTGTCTCTGTTCGCCCGCATGTCGGTGGGGGAAGCTCTGATTCAGCTCCGGCAGATGTATGAGGATCTCGAGGAAGACATCTACGACATCTATGTTGTCGATGAAAATGAGCGCCTGGTCGGCAGAGTAACGGTCAAAGAGCTGCTCACGGTCGATCCGAAAGCTCAGGTCGAAAGCGTCATGGACACCGACGTCCCTAAAGTGACCACCGCCACCGACCAGGAAGAAGCAGCCGAGCTGGTGGGCCGCTATGACCTTCTCACTCTGCCGGTCGTGGACGATGCCGGAAGGCTCTGCGGTATCATCACCGCCGATGACGTCATCGATGTTTTGCGGGAAGAGGCCACCGAGGACATCTATCAGTCTTCCGGTATCAGCGCCGGCGAGCCTGGCGAGGCCCTCACCTATAATGTCGGCAAGGCATTTTCAGCCCGGCTGCCCTGGTTATTGATCACCCTGGGAATCGAGACCGGCTCCGCCACCGTGATCACGCATTTCGACTCGGTCATCCAGCAGACCGTGGCTGCCGCCTCCTTCATGCCGCTTTTATCGGGGGTGACCGGCTCGGTAGCTACCCAGAGCACCTGTATCGTCATTCGGGGCACCAGCTCTCGCTCGCAACTCAATCTAAAGACGATCTTCCGGAATATCTTTCACGAGCTCAAGGTCGGTATGCTGCTCGGCGTCTTCTGCGGCATTTTCACTTATATCATCAGCCTCCTGATCCACAATTCCCGCCAGGAGCTCGGCATCGTGGTCGCTTTCTCACTGACCCTGACCATGACCGTAGGTGTTGTAATTGGTACCACTATGCCCCTGCTCTTCCAGAAGCTCGGCATCGATCCGGCGCATGCCAGCGGTCCTTTCATCACCAGCATTCTCGATGTATCGACCATGACCATCTATCTGACCATCGTTCACTACTTCCTCTCCCACTTAATCTAAGGACTCTCCGATGACCACCAGCATCAACCTCAACCAGGATCTAGTCGAAAGAAGAAAGAAAGCCAAGAGTGTCGATGAGAAGGCAGCCGCCAGGCGGCATGACCGCGGCTATCTCCTGGCCAGGGAAAGGATAGATGCCCTCTGCGATCCCGGCAGCTTCGTAGAGATCGATCGTTATGCCATGCATGAATGTATGGACTTCGGCATGGAAAACAAGAAAGTCTTCGGCGACGGGGTCGTCACCGGCCATGCCACGATCGATGGCCGTCCCATCTATCTTTTCGCTCACGATGTCACCTTTCTCGGTGGCGCCCTGGGAGAAGTCTTCGCCCGCAAAGTCTGCAAAATCATGGACCTGGCCGTCAATGCCGGCTGCCCGGTTATCGGTCTCAACGAATCAGGCGGCGCCCGTATACAGGAAGGAGTGAAGAGCCTCGCCGGCTATGCCGATATCTTCTACCGCAATGTCAAAGTATCGGGTGTGATACCGCAAATCTCGGTGATCTACGGAGCCTGTGCCGGCGGAGCGGTCTACAGCCCCGCCGTCACCGACTTCACCATCATGGTCAAAGATCACAGCTATATGTTCGTCACCGGACCGGAAATCGTTAAGACCGTCACCGGCGAGTCGGTCACCCTGGAAGAGCTGGGTGGCGCCATGGTGCACAATAGCCGCTCCGGGGTGGCTCAGCTCCTGGCCGAAGACGAGGAGGACTCTTTCGACCTGGTGCGCCAGCTCCTTTCCTATATCCCCCTCAACAACCTCGAGCCGCCGCCTTCGGTCGAGGTCGGTCCCGATGCCGATCCGCAAGCCGGTGACATCCTGGACAACCTGGTGCCCCAGGACCCGATGAAACCTTATGACATGCTCCAGGCCGTCGAGTCGATTTTCGATTATGGCGAATTCTTCGAGGTCTCTCCTCTTTTCGCCCGCAATCTGATCACCGGCTTCGCCAGGCTCGAGGGCCAGGTCGTGGGGATCGTGGCCAATCAACCGAAAGAGCTGGCCGGCTGTCTGGATATCAACGCCAGCATCAAAGGAGCCCGATTCGTCCGATTCCTCGATGCCTTCAATATCCCGGTCATTACCTTTGTCGACGTGCCCGGCTATCTTCCCGGCACCAATCAGGAATTCGGGGGTATTATCAGGCACGGCGCAAAACTACTTTACGCATACTGCGAAGCAACGGTGCCCAAGCTCACGGTGATCACCCGCAAGGCTTATGGCGGGGCTTTCGATGTGATGGGCTCCAAGAATGTCGGGGGAGACTACAACTTCGCCTGGCCGACCGCCGAAATCGCTGTGGTGGGAGCGGAAGGGGCCGTCAACCTCCTCTATCGCAAAGAGCTCAAGGAAGAGACCGGCAAGGACCGGTTCAACTCTCTCGTATCCGAGTACCGTGACCGCTTCGCCAATCCTTTCATCGCTTCCGAGCAAGGTTATATAGACGACATCATTCTGCCCTCGGAGACCCGCCGCTATTTAGCCAGCGCTCTCACCATGCAGAAAGACAAGCGGGTCGAGCGCCCGCGGCGCAAGCACGGCAATATTCCTCTTTAATTCCAGCGAGGAAGCTGCGGGTAGACCAGGTCCACTGCGGTGAAATCGTCGTTATATGCCAGGAAATCGACCGGTATGGAGGCTGGAGGCGGTAGCTGGGCTTCGTATTTGCCAACGGGGTCGTCGGCGCCCACGATCTCCTCGATCTTCTTGAGGACTTCCTCCCTGCTGGCGCCGGGGAAGCAAACAAAACATCCGGCCAGACTCCCTCTGGTCATCTGGAGCTTGCTTACTTTCTTGAGGAATGTGTTCAGGTGCTGGATACAGGTCCTGTCGTCAAGCTCGGCGGCACGCTCGGGGTCGACCAGCCTGGCGATGATAAGAGGTCTCTCGTTGCGATCGAGAAGAACCAGGTCGCTCATGGGCTCTTCCTTGCTGGCAAAAATCCAGCCGCCCAGGACCCTGTCCAGGTGTCCATGATCCACTCTGGCGATTGATTCCCAGAGCTCTTTCTGACGATTGTAAAGACCGGTCCGGTGAGCCTGGCGGAAAAATGTCCTGAACAGGAATTCCAGAAAGACCGCTGCATGGGGCGGCAGATAATCGTCCTGACAGTCGATATTGACATTCGCGCAGGCGCTCTCGAGATCCGCTGGACTCACCGATCTCGGGCTGGTCACCACGGAATGGAGATTGAACGCGTCCTTGTGGTGCGTGCTTATTGAGAACTTGGCTAGGGTTTGAGCTGTCATTTTCTTTTTAAGACATTAGTATATGTCCTAATTGTTCGTGGTACATCTATGTTAACGACTTGCGACAGGAGGTGTTTACAACTTTCGCGAAGATAACTGTTTATCTTCTGATGATGTAAACTAAAAATAGGCGTGCGGCTGTTCATGTACAGTTTTCAGATGGGGGAAGACTGTATCGTGAATGAGGGGCAATTGACTGGCTTTTCTTTGCTGACCAATCCATCAAATCCTTGACGCGATATCAGCTAATGGTGCCCGATAATCGGGCCGGTCTTTCTTTGAGGTTACAAGATCCGGTAGCAACTTGAACATGGCGCTCTTACCATCTCGAACAAATTTCCATATTTCCGCCTCCTCCGTCTTAAGCGAGATAAAAAAGGGCGGAGATGAGAAGCGTAATGAGTTCGTCTGGCTGAATCAAGAGCGTGTTTATGCCATAGCTCTGCTTGCCACCGGCAACCACGACCATGCCCAGGAGCTGACAATAGCGGCATTCAAGAATGCCTTCGCGTCCCTGTCTCAGAAGATGCCCAAGAAGGACAGTGAACTGACCATCTGGCAGTGGCTGTCCGACTTCATCGTCGAAGCGTGTGCCGAGTACCATGCTCAAAACTCGGATCCACCGGATGAGAACCCCAGTATCGATCCCGCCGCTGACGGCTCAGCCAACATGGACTGGGAAACCACCGTCCTGCTGGGCGTACAGAGAATCAAAAGATGTCTCGGCTCGCTGCCTGAGGACCAATTGAAGGTCTTTTATCTCAGGCACCACTTGGACCTCAACTACGATCAGATTTCCACCGTTCTCAATCAGACTGTCGAGCAGACCATGTCCGCTTTGTTCAGAGCTCGAGTGCAAATCGTAAAGTGTTTGGGTCGAGGATGAGTAACCCCCGTAAACCAAGCTGGTAAAGAATATGATGAATTGCAGCGAGTATAGATATCTAATTCAACAGAGATTCGATGAGGAGCTCGACGGCAACGACGCCGGCTCTCTCGATGAGCATATAGACGATTGCGAATCCTGCGCCAAGTTCGACCATCAGCTCGAGCAGATGATCCAGGGCGCCGAAGAAGCTTCCATGCCGGAAGAGCTCACGCCGCCGAATCCGGAAGCCCTGGCAAAACTGGTACAGCAGCAGCTGCCCCAGCAGAAGGGGAATTTTTTCTCCGCCATAACCAGTATGTTTCAGAGCTCTCCCAAGTCCGAGCCCAAGAAGAAAGGCGGCAGCAAAAGCCGCGGAGTCAAGAGCAGCAAGTCCGCGGCACCGGCTTCCGGCACCAATTTTCCCCATCGCACCAAGCCCAAGCGCTCCCCCGGCGAAGACCGGGACCAGGAAGAAGACGCAGCCATGCTGGCCCGGGTGCGCACTCTAAACAAGTCCATAGGCGCCCAGCAGCAGCAGGCACCGCCGGAGCCGCCCCGGGATAGCCGGGACCTGCAGTCCACCACCAGCTCCCTGGGCGAGAAGTTCGGCTATGACATGGGCAACGCCATGAGCCCCGACGAAGCGCCTCTCACCCTGGCCGAATCGATCAGACGAAAGATCTCCGAATCCCAGAGCATATCGACTCAGCCCGACGCATTTCCCGAACCCCTTTCGGAGCCGGAGCCCATGCCTCCGCAACAAGCACCGCAACAAGATCAGTGGAACGCTCCGATACCTATGCCCGGCTCCGCTCCAGCCGCCCCACCGGTAGCCATGAGCCAGCCCCAGCCATATGCCAGCCATCCAGGCGGCGATATCGGTCTCAAGCCTCCCGGCGCCGCAGGCACTGAGGAGAGCTGGGACACCAGACCGCCCCGTGGAACCATGGGCGATGCCGACAGCGCCGACTGGGGACCGCCTCCCCAGGGAGGCACCTGGGAAGAGCATGGCGCAGCCGGAGCAGCAGCCCAGGGTAGCTGGGGCAGCCCGGCGCCGGGCGGACCCGGCTCCTGGTCGGACCCATCAGCAAGTGGTCCTCAACCAGCCCAGGCCCCGCCACAGTCACCGGATCCGGCTCAAGCAGCCTGGTCCCAACCGGCCCCCCAGGCCGACGGGCAGAGCGCCTGGCCGGCACCGGCAGGTGGCGGTGGACCAGCAGCCTGGTCGACTCCCGGACAGGAAGCTCAACCGGCACAGGACAATCAGGGCTGGAGCTCGCCGGCGTCACCGGCAGCCGACACCGGCTGGGGCGGCAGCGAAACCGCCCAGCCCGCCGCTTCCGGCGGACAGGACTGGGGTCAATCCCAGCAAGGCTGGAGCTCTCCATCGGCCAGCTCCGCCGGAGCCGGCTGGGGCGCAGGCCAGACCGCCGAGACAGAAGGCAATGGCTGGAACAACCAGGCACCTGCTGCTCAGCCTGATGCAGCCTGGCAGGCACCTCCGGCTCAGGCAGCCCCGGCACCACCGCCGGCGCCCGAGCCCGCCGCTACGACTCCCGGATGGTCATCACCGGATTCGAGCTCCTCAGGATGGGGCGCGCCTGCAGGTCAGACAGACACCGGCGGCTGGGGCAAGCCCGCCGCCGAGACAGGAGCCCCGCCAGCAGCAGCAAGTCAAGGTTCGGGCTGGTCGGGAGGCGGCGCCGCAGCCGGCTCCTGGGAAGGCGCCGGTCAGGCAGCAGCACCCGCCGACAGCGGAGCCGCCTGGGGTAGCCCGCCGGCAGCAGCGAATCAAGGTTCAGGCTCCTGGGCAGCGGTCTCCCAGGCCCCGACAGAGCAACCGGCAGCACCACCAGCTCCGGAAGCCCCATCGGCACAAGACACCGGCGGCTGGGCCGCCGCTGCCGCCACATCCGCATCCTCAGGCTGGGGAGCCCCCGGCGCTGAAGCATCCGGTGCATCCGGCACTGGCTGGCCGCAGGGCCCGGGCGCTCAGGCTGGCGGAAATACCGGCGCTTCCGGCTGGGGTTCCGGTGCCGCGACAGGTGGTTCCGGCTGGGGCGACAGCTCCCAGGCAGCACCGGCACCAGCTGCGCCAGCCGCTCCCGCACCGGCAGCATCTCCGGAAGAGTCCGGTGGATGGAGCATGCCGGCAGCGGCCGAGAGCCAATCTCAATCAACAGGCTGGGGTCAGGCAGCGCCGGCTCAACAAGCTTCAGGCTGGCCTTCCGCCACACCGGAAGCAGCACCGGCAGCAGGTAGCTGGGGCGGCGCCCCGGCCGCTCAGGCCGCGCCTCCGGCACCGGCACAAGCTGCCGAGGAAGGCGGCTGGGGCCAGAAAAAAGATCCGGACCCCTGGGGAGGCGGTGGTCAGAACGCCCAGAGTCGCCCGAACTGGTCTATCCAGGCCGAGCAGATGGAAACCGGCTCTTTCAAAGCCTTCCAGGAAAGCGGTATGAGCCTGGACGCCCTGGCGCCCGCTCCGCCCATGCCCGCGCAATCAGCCGAGCCACAGGCAAACCGTTTCGACGTTCCCATTCAAGAAAGGGCGCAGGAAGCCGCACCGGCTCAAGCTTCGGGTCCGTCCTTCGCAGACTCCGGCAACAGCCACTGGGACGTACCGATCCAGGAAAAACTCAAACAGCAGGGAGGCGCTCCGGAACAGCCTCAGGCTCCGGCACCGCCGACCCAGCCCGAATCGGCACCGGCAGCCGGAAGCTGGCCGGCACCGCCAGCCGGAAACGAGGTCCAGAGCCACTGGGATCTTCCTATCCAGGAAAAGCTGAAAGGTACAGAAGCCCCGCCACCACCGGCTCAATCCGGATTCGGCATGCCTCCTCAACCAGTACAGCCAGTACAACCCGTGCAGCCTGTTCAGCCAGTGCAACCGGCAGCGGTGGCCCCGCCTGTTCCCGCACCGGTTCCTGCTCCTGCACCGGTACCAGAGCAGGGCGGTGGTCTTTTCGGACAGAAGCTGGATGATTCCGCCATAGACAAGATCTTCAGCGCCAACCTCGGTGTCACCGAATCGGCCTCCCAGCCGATCGGACAGGCAGCTCAACCAGCGGTGCCGGAACCGGTTGCGCCCGTCGCACCTGTTGCACCGGCTCCGCCTCAAGCACCGCCTGTGCCACCAGGTCAGGCTCCTGTAACCGGTAGCTGGGGGGCTCCGGGCGCGGCAATGCCGCCTCCGCCCATGCCCGGCGCACCGCCGGCTCCCGGCGTTCCGGACATGTCATTCGCGCCTCCGGCCCAGCCAGTCGAGCCTGCCGCACCGAAGTTCACATCGATACCGCAACAAAGGGATTCGTCGCCCCAGCAGCCCGCCACTGATCCCGGTCTGTTCAACCTGGACGATGCCGCAGTCGACCAGATATTCGAAAAGATGGGCGTCGCCGAGGAATCGAATTCGATTCAGAGTCAGGCGCCGGCCCCCCCGCAACCCGGCGCACCGCCAGCGATGGGAGCCCCACCTATGCCTGGAGCTCCGGAGCCCGCTCCGCCTCCGCAACCCATTTCACCGCCCGCTTTCGGAATGCCGGCCCAGGCAGAGATGCCGCCCCCTCCTCCAGCTCCGCCGCTACCGGTGCAGGCAGAGATGCCGCCCCCGGCTCCGCCTGCACCACCGGCAATGGCACCGGCGCCTCCTCAGCAGTCACAGTCCGGACTGTTCAACATATCGGATTCGGACATGGATAGAATGTTCGACAATGTTCTGGCCAGTCCGGGAGCCGCGGCTCCTCAGACTCCGGTGGCACCGCCGCAGCCCCAGGGATTCCAGCAAGCCCAGCCGGCCCCCCCGGCCTTCGGAGCCCAGGCACCGCCGCCTCCACCAGCACCACAGGCACAGGTTCCGCAGGCACCGCCGCCTCCACCGCCGCCGCCGATGCCGGCTGCCCCCGAAGCCCCGGCCATGGCCCAGGTTGCTTCCGGTCTGCCTGTACCGAAAGTGGAAGGCATCGGGCGGCTCGACGCCGGCTCGGATACCTCCGCCGAAGCTGGCTCGGGACGGATCGCCGCCATCGGTAAGTTTCTCCTCGACCAGAAAGACCTGGAGAAGCTCGGTAAGATCACTGCCGCAGACCAGTCCGACGTCAAGATGCGCATCCTGACCACCGAAGCCTCCGAAGATCTACAAACTCTTCTCTCCGAGATCGGCTCGCAACAGAGAGTTATAGGCTCGGTGATTGTCGGTCACGATGGTCTGCTCATCGCCAACACCATGCCGGAGGAAGTGGACGCCGAGTCTATCGGAGTCTGGGCCCTCGGCGTCTATATGAACACCGAGCACGTGATCAAGAAAATGGGTCACGAACGGGTACACCAGGTGGTCTCCAGAACGCCCAGAGGTTATGTGGTCATCGCCGACTTCGGCGGCGGTCTGCTGGTAACCATCACCGAAGGCACTGAGACCGAGACCCTGATCCCGCTGATGCGGAAGATCACCGACCTGGTCTCATAGCCCGCAAGCAACAAGCAACAGAAAAAGGGCGGAATCGATGATTCCGCCCTTTTCACTCGGCTCGCTATGCGCTTAGCTAGCTTTCGATTTCGGCATCGATAACATCATCGTCAGCGGAGTCGCCGGTCGAGGTCTGGGTCGACTGGGTGTTGCCGGCGGCAGCGCCTACTGGCTGCCGGGACTGGACGTCCTGCTGGATGATCACATCGAGACCGCGAAGCTCGTTCATGAGATTTCGGATGGTATCCAGATCGGCCTCGTCCTTCATCTTCTGCCTGAGATCGGCAATCAGATTCTCGGTTCGAGAACGGGTTCCGGAGCTCACCTGATCACCGAGCTCTTTGAGCTTGTGCTCGAAGGTGTAGCACATGGAGTCGGCCTCGTTGCGCACATCGATCCGCTCTTTCAGTACTTTGTCTTCCTGAGCATGACTCTCGGCTTCACGAATCATGCGCTCCACATCATCCTTGGAGAGGTTGGTGGAAGCTGTGATCGTGATCTTCTGCTCTTTGCCGGTGTTCTGATCCTTGGCGCTCACCGAGAGAATGCCGTTGGCGTCGATATCGAAGGAGACCTCGATACGCGGCATGCCGCGCGGAGCCGCGGCGATTCCGTCGAGACGGAAATTGCCCAGCAGTTTATTCTCGCGAGCCAGCGCTCTTTCACCCTGGAAGACATAGACGTCGACTCCGGGCTGATTGTCCTCGGCGGTCGAGAAAGTCTCGGACTTGTGGCAGGGGATGGTGGTGTTCTTTTCCACCAGTTTGGTGAACACACCGCCCATGGTTTCGATACCGAGAGAGAGAGGGGTGACGTCGAGAAGGACGACTTCTTTCACCTCGCCCGCCAGCACGCCGGCCTGGATGGCGGCTCCCACGGCCACCACCTCGTCGGGATTGACGCTCTGGTTCGGCTCTTTGCCGCCGGTCATCTGCTTGACCAGCTCTTTGACAGCCGGGATCCTGGTGGATCCGCCGACCAGCACCACATCGTTGATCTCGGAGAGGTCCAGTCCGGAATCTTTGATGGCTTGCTCCACCGGACCACGGCAGCGCTCCACGAGCTCTCTGGTGAGATCGTCGAATTTCGCCCGGGACAGTTTCATGTCCAGGTGCTT
>JAGQHH010000106.1 GCA_020431945.1 Cyanobacteria bacterium HKST-UBA02
ACACCGACGAACATCTCGACGAATTGCGAGGCCGAGATGCTGAAGAAGGTGGCGTTCGCTTCGCCGGCTACAGCCTTGGCGAGCAGGGTCTTGCCGTTACCGGGGTCGCCGATGAGCAGCACGCCCTTGGGAGGCTTACCGCCCAGGTACTGCAGCAGTCCCGGGTTGCGGAGGTAGCGGACGACCTCCATGAGCTCTTCCTTCGCTTCCTCGACCCCGGCCACGTCGGCAAAGGTCTTCTTGTCGGCGGAAGGAACGAACTTGCTGGCCTTGGACGCGCCAATCTGGCTGCCCATGCCCATCTGGTTCTTGGCTGCCCGGCCCATGATCCACATGATGACCATGAACATGAGTATCCAGGGCAGGATGTTGATGACCAGGCCGAGGATGACGTCTACGAACGTGACGGGCTTCTCCTTGAAGGCCTGGGCGTCGGCGGGAATCTTGAGGTTCTCAGAGAGCTCGAGCAGACGGGCGCTGCCGGCTTCGCCGGGGACCTGAGCCGAAAGCGGAGCTTTCTCGTGGTCCTTGAAGCGAAGCTGAACTTCCTGAACGTGACCCTCCTTGTCCTTGACGAACACGACCTGTTCGACGAGGGAAGGGTCTGCCTGCATCGTGGTGCGAATCTCTTCGAATGCCACGACCTGGGGCTGAAGCGTGCCGGTATCAGCAGGCTGGTGGTTGCCACCCTGCATGAACAACATCACGAGGATGAAGATACCGACAATCCAGAGCATTGAGTTGCGGTTGAACATTGTTTGATTTCTCCGTGGCACTCAGCCTTACTGGGTGGTGGAGGAACGCGGAGCACGAATGATGCCCCAGCGGATCATGTTGCTCTCAACGATGCCGATGGCGCTTTCGTTGCGATATTCCTTCGCTGCACGAAGGGATTCGAACTCGCGCCGCTCGATGGCTTTGCCGAGCTCCGCCCAGGCGGTGGTGGAGGCGGGCAGCGTGCTGCCGGTCTCGTCAGTGCTGACGAGCTCTCCTTGCCGGGTGATGCTGGCTTCGCCGGTGATCACGTTGAGGGTGTAGAAGACGGGCTCTCCCGGGCGGTCGAGCTTGTCCTTGGTGTAGCGCAGAGCGATGAGGGCCAGACGGGCCGGTGCTCCGATGGAGGCCCAATCCGCAAGACTGCGTTGGGTGCCTTCCACGGTGACGCCGTCGGCTGCGGTGAAAATCCGTGCCGATTCGCCATCCTGGCTGATCTCGTAGCGGTACCTGGCACGGCTCTGGCGGTTGCCTTCGGCAATCTCCAGTGCCTTGATGTAGGCCTTCAGGCCTTTGATTGCCATGCCCTTGCGCTTCTTGAGAGCGGTATTCTTTTGGGTGCTGGTCATGAGACAGCTCCTTTCTTGATGAAGGGTTGCCACCGGCGGATGCCGGCGGATTTGGTAAAGCGCAGCCCGGACAAACCGGTACCACCTGTCTCCCGTACTGCCTGTGCGTCTGAAGCACGGCCTGGAGTAATTGACTGAGCTCGTGACGGGAGAAGACGTCGGTCTCTCCGGATCGGCATGGTCAACCCAGTGATGACATGGTGGTGTTAAGGCTGCATACGTGTTCGATCACCTGCGCGACAGGCGTACAGGTAATTCTTTTGAATGGACTATCTACAGGATTGCTGGAGATTCCTCTCGAACACTGGAAAAACGTATTTGGACTCGTGAAACCTAGTAAGGTGCCTGTACTCGATTCAACGACCAGAGACTCAGATATCTTTAAGAACGACGACTCAAGACCTGAACTCTCTGGCATAGTTTCTTTCTCTTATTAAAAAACCATGGTCAGCTGCGGCTCGAGGATACTTGTCAAGCGAGGCTTCCGTTGGGCGGTCTGGTGATTTAAGCAATTAGCGCAGGCGGGTAAGCGCTTGACAAGACCCTGTAATAGTTAGCAGAGTTCTGAAAACAATTATGATGTCAAGTATGGTGCAGAACAGGAAGACAGGGCAAGCTTGTTCCTGTTGCATGCCGCTTCGGGGGAGAGAAATGCTGGAAGGTCTTGACAGCCTGTTCGGTGTAGAAAAGCCTGTAATCGGAGTCATTCATTTATTGCCCTTGCCGGGGTCGCCTGCTTACACAGGCGAGCTGGAAGAAGCGCTGTCTCGCGCAGAGCAGGAGGCTATGGCTCTGGCTTCCGGTGGGGCCGACGGGATAATAGTCGAGAACTTTTTCGACTCACCCTTCACCAGAGAAAGGGTCGATGCTGCCACAGCTTGTGCTCTCACACTGGCGGTGAAGCGAGTGATGGGGGCCACGGACCTGCCTGTAGGCGTCAATGTCCTGCGCAACGATGCGCGCACGGCCCTGGCGGTAGCCACTGCCAGTGGTGCGAGCTTCATCCGGGTGAATGTCCTGAGCGGAGCCATGTTGACCGATCAGGGTATTATCGAGGGTGATGCCTATGGAGTACATCATTACCGCAAGCAGATCATGGCAGGTAGTGTGCGAATCTTCGCCGATGTCATGGTCAAGCATGCCTATCCTCTTGCGGAATCCTTCGATATCGGCACTTCGGCCAGGGAGACCCTGGAGCGAGCTCATGCGGATGCCATCATAGTCAGTGGCACCGGGACAGGCAGTATGCCCGCTCTCGGGGACCTCGAGTCCGTCAGGCGAGCCGCTCCGGCAGCACCGCTGTTAGTCGGTAGTGGCGCTTCCCGGGAAAATGTCGGGGAGCTTCTCGGGCTGGCCGATGGCATTATCGTGGGCACTTCCTTGAAGCGTCAGGGGCGAGTGGAGAATCCGGTGGATGTGGACCGCGTGCGGAGTCTGGTCGATGCAGTGAAGGCTATTAGGAGCAGGGCTTCCGATGAGCGAGGACAGTAAGCCTGAGAAAATCGTGCCGCCTTACGCCATTGCGCTGGTGGTGCTTTTGGTTCTTATCGGCGCTGCGGTCGCCTACTGGTTCATGGCAGGATCCACCCGTCGTGACATCCCTCGCGAAAAGGGACCGATCCGCGTTCTCATGGTCGGAAGCGGTTTGCTCATAGTCAACGACATTCCCAATATGGTCCGAATGATCGGCTCGAGCAAGCGTGAAAAGCATCAGGTAGAGGTCACTTCGGTGGCTGTGGAGGGTTTTTCCCTGAGCCAGCATCTCCAGGAGAAGTCCGCCCTGAAATGTCTGTCTGAAGCTGACGGAGATGATCATTTCGATTTTGTGGTCTTGCAACCCGAGCGGGACGCGCTTCTGGCTGAGCCCTTCGATAATTTGCAGGCGGTGAGGGAATTCGGTCTGGAAGCCAAAAAGAGTGGTGCCAAGGTCGTCCTGCTCATGCCCTGGGCGGACCGCGGTGAAGATGCGCGCCAGGAGGTGGTCAGCGCCCTCTGCCGGCGATTGAGCCAGCGTCTGGCTGTCGAGGTCGCACCTTCCGGCGATGTCCTTTTCGAGGCGGCCAGGCGCTATCCCGAGCTCAAAGTGTTCGAGGAAGACAATCATCATGCCAGCCAGATCGGCGCCTGGCTGGTGGCGTCATCGGTCTATTCGGCAGTCACTGGTCGCCGGTCGGCAGCCGATCGCAATCTAGTCGCTTATGACTATGGCGATGTCCGGATCCCGTTTGTGGACATGGCGCCGTCTCGAGAGAATGAGCTCGCAGAAATGGTGTTCCGCCAGGTAGAGAAGGATAATCGAGCCTTTCATCTGGGAATGCAAGAAAGACAGGTAAATCCCACATCGGTTCTGAAATCGGCTCCGGGCAAGAAGAAGCAGGAGTCAAAGAAAGTCGATCAGGAGTGATCGGGTTTTTCCTTTTTCTCTGGTTGATTCTTGTCCGGATCTACGACGAAAAACCGCGTGCGCGGACCGAACAAGCCTGGAACCCGGTTGCCCATCCCGAGACCGCTGAGGGAAACAGGGCTCGAGCGAGATTGTCCGGCTTGTGAAGGATCCGGCGAGTCTGTTGAAGAATCCGGAGGTGACGGGGGAAGAAAGGCATCCTGGCTGCCTTCCGCTTCTGAATCGATTTCACCGTCGCTTTCATATTCGGCGCTCAAATTGATACCGGTGATCTGCTCCAGGTCTTTCACCACTTCATAGAGCTCGGCGTCGGTCTGGTACATCCAGCATTTCACCCTGTCTACCCAGATGACCATGTCGATGATCGCCTGGCTGATGTCGGCATTGTCCTGTTTGAGGCGGGCGATTACCCAGCTCGGCAGAGCGACGCCCTCCCTGTTGTTCTGCTCGTCTGTGCCGGCAAGCTCTGCCAACCCGTCGGCTAGCCAGCTCGCCACGGTGGTGACGAATTCGCGCCGGCTCAAGTCCATGTGCCCCAGGCATTCTTCTAAGCTTCGCTTGCCGTCGAGATGTTCGAGACCGGGTCTGGAGGTAATCTGAGCTGCCACCGATACGGCCGTGCCTGTTTCGGCCAGGACAGTCGCCGGGGTGACACCGAGATCCGCCAGGAGTCTGGTGCTTTTCGCATAAGCGAGACCGTCCTTGAGAATCTGCTCGAAAGTCGCACCGGGCTCGTCGTCTACTACCGAGCGCCGCCTCTCGGCGACCTCTTCCTCCTGGAAAGCGAAGGTGCCGCTGGTCCAGAGAAAGAGCTCCATGAGCGCATCCATGCCGTCGATACCTTCGAGCTCGGCATGGACCGGAATACCGTCGGCAACCAGTAGAACGGCATAGCGGGCGCCCTGCTGGAACGAGAACTTGCCGGTGAGGGCACCGGTGCGGACGAGTTGCAGGAGATTGGGAAGATTGACCTTCGAAAGCTCGCCTGACAGCTGCACGTTGCGGCTCCTTAAAAATACAAGTATAGCCAGCCTTGATGCCGGGCGTAAATCCTTTTTTGATGCGATATACTGACCTCTTCTTAAATAGCATAGGGGGACGTCTCCAAAATGGAAGTCAAGGAAAATCTCAAGGGCGGGCGTGAAGACGCCGCTGAGTCCGATGATCGCAGCAAGTGGTATACCGACACGATCATCCAGTCCGAGCTTGCCGACTATGCTCCGGTGAAAGGATGCATGGTGATCAGGCCCTATGGCTACGCCCTCTGGGAAAACATCCAGAAAGCTCTCGACAAGATGATCAAAGACACCGGTCATCAAAATGCCTACTTCCCTCTGTTCATTCCGGAATCTTTCCTCAACAAAGAGAAAGAGCATGTCGAGGGGTTCGCCCCTGAATGTGCCGTGGTCACGCACGGGGGTGGTAAAAAGCTGGAAGAGCCGCTGGTGGTTCGTCCGACTTCCGAAACCATCATCAACCATATGTTTTCGAAATGGGTCCAGTCCTGGCGGGATCTCCCCATCCTGATCAATCAATGGGCCAATGTCGTGCGCTGGGAGATGCGCACCCGGCTCTTCTTGCGGACTGCCGAATTTCTCTGGCAGGAAGGGCATACGGCTCACGCCACCGCCGATGAGGCGGAAGCGGAAGCCAGACAGATGCTGGAGTGCTACCGCAAGCTCGCCGAGGAATGGCTGGCACTGCCGGTGTTGACCGGTGAGAAGACCGAGAGCGAGCGTTTCGCCGGTGCCGTTCGGACCTATTGCATCGAAGCTATGATGCGCGACGGCAAAGCGCTTCAGGCTGGGACCTCGCACTTCCTGGGCCAGAATTTCGCCAAGGCTTTCGATATTCAGTTCCAGAGTCAGGAGGGCGGTCTGGAGTATGCCTGGCAAACGAGCTGGGGTGTCTCCACCAGACTTGTAGGCGCTATCGTTCTCGGCCACGGTGATGAGAAAGGCCTGATTCTTCCACCCAAGATCGCTCCTTATCAGATCGTGATCGTGCCGATTTACAAAACCGACGAAGAAAGAGAAAAGGTTTCTGCCTACTGCCTGGAAGTCAGCAAAGAGCTCGGGGAAGATTTCCGTGTTTATCTGGATGACCGGGACAATCTCACTCCGGGCTTCAAGTTCAACCACTGGGAGCAGAAAGGCGTACCGGTGAGGCTCAATATCGGGCCCAAAGACGTGGCCAATAACGTCGTGGAAATCGCTCGCCGGGATACCCGGGAGAAGATTCGCAACGTCAATCGGCAGAGCCTCAGAAGCGAGCTCGCCGGGCTCCTCGACGACATCCAGAAGAGTATCTATAACAACGCCCTGGAGTTCCGCAAGAAGAACACCGTTCAGGTGTCTACTTATGATGAGCTCAAAGAGGCTCTTCAGGGCAAGAACGTTTTCGTCGAGACCTTCTTCGATGGAGACAGCGATGACGAGGGGCGGATCAAAGACGAGACAAAAGCCACGGTCCGGGTGATTCCTTTTGAAAACAGCGAGGAAGGAGCCTGTATGCTCACCGGTCGCAAGACCACGCGAAAAGCGATTTTCGCCCGGGCATACTGAAAATCCCGATGAGCGGCTCTTATGATTCGCCCCTTGCCGAGTCGGTCTTCGGCAAGCGGGTTAGCATAGACATAGCGGGAGAGACCATCGCTGCCAGTCTGCATCAGCCTGAGAAAAATGCCGGTGTCGCACCGGTGCTCTTGCTGCACGGTCTGGGAGGCAGCCGCCATGAGCACAACGGGATTTTTATCCGGACTGCCGCACGCATGGCCGCTGCAGGAATCACGGTAATGCGTATGGATTTTCGCGGAGCCGGCGAAAGCACCGGGACCACTATCAATATGAAGCCGTCGTCTCTTGTTGCCGATACCCTGGCGGGCATCGCCTTTCTCAAAGAAAGCTGCCAGGCGGAGCGAGTCACTGTCCTGGGCTTGAGCCTGGGTGGACTGGTGGCCTCCCTTGCCGCCCTGGAGAGCGAGGATCTGGATTCCCTGGTGCTCTGGGAGGCGCCCTTCGACCTGATCGAGACCTTCACTCGTCTGCTCGGACCATTCTCCATTGAGAAAGTGCGTGCCCGTGGCTATCTCCAGGCAGGGCTATTGCAGGTCAGCCATGATTTCGTAGAAGGATTTCGCAGGCTCGATTCCCGGGAGCTCATGAAAGCTGTGACTATTCCAGTCCTGGTCGTCCAGGGAACCGACGATAAGATCGTTCGATTCGAGGATGCCGAGCGCTGGCGAAAGGCGCTTATTGGCTCTCGCTGCGAGGTGGTCTATGTCAAGGATGCCGATCATGCTTTCCCTGCCGAGGCTCACGCCGAGAAAGCCATAGCCGAGACCATCGCCTGGCTCAGTACAAGGAGTACCCCATGGACCCCATAGTCTCTTATGCGCTCGATTCAGCTCTGGCCAGCGGAGCCGATTATGCCGACGTCAGGTTCGTCCGCCAGCAATACGAGCAGATCGAGACCAAGTCTCTGGCGGTCTCCGGGCTGAATAAGGGTTTCAGCCGGGGTCTGGGCATCAGAGTGCTCTGTCAGGGAGGCTGGGGCTTCGCATCCACTCAGAGTCTCGGCCGGCAGGCGGTGGCTGCTGCTGCCCGGGAAGCTGTCAGTCTGGCACGGGCCAGTGCTTCTCTGATGAAAGAGCCTGTCACCCTGGCTGATGAGCCGAAATACCAGGCTGTCTGGGTCTCTCCTCATCTCATCGATCCTTTTACGGTGAGCATGGAGGAGAAGCTCGGCATTCTTTTTGCGGCTGCCGAGACAATGCTCTCTGTCGACGGTGTCTCTCTTGCCCAGGGCAGAATGAGTTTCGTAAGGGAAGAGAAGGACTTCGTTTCCAGTGAGGGGACACGAATTTCGCAGACTTTCATCCGATCAGGCTGTGCTATCGAAGCCTATGCCACAAATGCGGACGAGCGCCAGAGGCGGACTTATCCCAAGCATTTCGGGCAGCACGAGCTGGCTGGTTTCGAGATGGTCCTCGCCTGGGATCTTCCCGGTCATGCTCGTGCCATAGCGGAGGAGGCTGTGGCGCTTCTGGACGCTCCCCAGTGCCCTTCGGGGCGGCGGGATGTCATCCTGGGGGCTTCTCAGGTGGGCCTGCAGATCCACGAGTCATGCGGTCATCCGAGTGAGCTCGATCGGGCTCTCGGGCAGGAGATCAACTTCGCAGGAGCTTCGTTCCTTACGCCGGACAAGCTGGCGGTTCTCCGCTACGGGAGCGAGAAAGTCAATCTCGTCGCTGATGCTACCGCTGCCGGTGCCCTTGGGAGTTTCGGATTCGATGACGAAGGGGTCGCTGCTCAAAAGGTTTTTCTGGTGAGAGAGGGGACCTTCGTCGGTTATCTGAGCTCCCGGGATACAGCGAAGCTGATCGGGCTTTCCCGCTCCGGAGGCTCGATGAGAGCTGAGTCCTGGAATCGCGTGCCGATTATCAGAATGACCAATATCTCGATCGAGCCTGGTGATGCGGGCAGTCTCGAGGATCTTATCGCCGACACCGAGGACGCCATCCTCATGGAGACCAACAAATCCTGGTCGATCGACAGTATGCGATACAACTTCCAGTTCTCTACCGAAATCGCCTGGGAAGTGAAGAACGGCCGGCGGGTGCGCATGCTCAAGAATCCCAGTTATAGCGGGATTACGCCCGAGTTCTGGAATTCCTGTGATGCCGTGGGTGGTGTCGAGGACTGGATCAACTGGGGCGAGCCCAATTGCGGTAAAGGGCAGCCCATGCAGATGATGTGGACCGGGCATGGGGCCAGCCCCTGCCGGTTCAGAAATGTACAAACGGGCATCGCCCATTCGAGCGTGTAATCGAGGACTGCTGGAAGTGATCAACGAAAAACGAGCCAGGAACCTGATCCAGTCCGTAATCGAGTATGCGGGCGGGCGAGCCGATGGTGTCGAAGTGACCATCGAGGGTTCGGATGTGGCGACATCGCGCTTCGCCAATAACGAGATGACCCAGAATCAGGCGCCGTCCTGCGACAGGCTCTCTGTCAGGCTGCTTTCCGGCAGGCGACAGATCCGCATGAGCAGTGATGATACTACCAGAAATGGTATCAGAGAGCTGGTCGATAACGCTCTTGTCGCGGTCTCATTCGTGGCGCCCGATGACGAGATCGAGCCTCTGGCCGAGGCGGAGGCGAAAGGTGATGATGCCGGTTCGCGGTTCGACGGAAGAGTCAGCCGGATGAGCGCGGTGGATCGGGCGGAAGCCATCGACAAGATAATCGAACAGGCTCGAGCAGCTGATTTGAATTCTTCCGGAGTGGTGGCCAGCGGTACCCTCACTCATGCCATCGGCAATTCCCGGGGACTGTTCGAGTTTCATCGAGAGACCCATGCCGAGTGCTCGGTGACTGTCACGGCGGAAGACTCGAGCGGCTGGGCGAAGATGGTCAGCCCCCATGCCGACCGGGTCGACTTCGAGTCTCTCGGGCGCACGGCCCTCTCCAAAGCCACCCTCTCGGCCCGCCCCCGGGAGATCGCACCGGGCTCCTACACAGTTATCCTGGAGCCGGCGGCAGTTCTCGACTTACTGGGATTTCTGCTCTGGGACTTCGCCGGCACCAGTCATCTCGATCGGCGATCCTGCCTGCTCGGTCAGGTAGGCGAGAAGGTTTTCGGTGAGAACGTCTCGATTTTCGATGATGCCTACCATGGCGAGCAGGCCGGTGCTCCTTTCGACGGGGAAGGCCTCAGGCGTATGCGGGTTCCCATAATCGAGAAAGGCGTTTTGACGGGTCTCGTCTATGGACGCAAGAGCGCTCGCAAAGCAGGAGCCGAGGCGACCGGCCATGGGCTGCCGGTGCCGAGCAATATGGGTGACTATCCCATGAACCTGGTCATGGAGGGCGGCGATCACAACCTCGAAGACATGATCAGTGGCACGGACAGAGGGATTCTTCTCTCCCGGGTCTGGTATGTTCGAGATGTCGATCCGGCCAGAAAGATTCTCACCGGAATGACCAGAGATGGCACTTTCATGGTGGAGAACGGCGAGATTGCAGGCGGGATCAAGAATCTCCGTTTCAATGTCAGCCTGAAGGATCTGCTCAACAACGTGATTATGCTCGGCACCTCGGCAAGAGCCGCCGGGGAAGAGACTTTCCCGGCGGTTGTCCCGGCGTTGAAAGTGGAAGGGTTTCGCTTTACCGAGACCACCAGATTCTAGCGGTCTAGCGCGGCCGGCTGAGCATTGATACCAGCCCGCGACGCAGGAGTTCGCTCGCCTGGCTCAACTGTTTGTCCTGCGCCCCGTGCGGGGATGGGCCAACCTGGACGTCGGGCTTCAGGCCGATGCGGTGCACCGCTTTGCCGCTGGGCAGGTAGAAGAATGCTGATGAGATCTTGATTGATGTTTGATTGGGAAAATCCCAGACTCTCTGAACGATCCCTTTCCCGAAGGTCGTCTCGCCCACGAGAATGGCACGCCCGTTGTCCTTGAGCGATCCGGCCAGCATCTCGGCTGCTGATTTTGTGCGACTGTTCACCAGGATCGCCATGGGCTTGAGACCGGTGAGATTGAGATTGCGGTTCGTCCTTATCTGCTCGTCGCCTACTATATCCAGCTCGCAGTCCTGCTCCAGAACGAGCTCTTCCCTGTAGGACTTTTCACTGCTGGTGCCTTCCATGGTGACGAATTTCCCCTGATTGGCGAGCAGGGAGAAGACATCGAAAGCAGTGTCGATACTTCCTCCCCAGTTATCTCGCAGGTCGATTATATAGCCGTGCGCGGCCCGGAGCTCGAGGAGGGCTGACCGGGTCTCTTCCAGGGTGTTATCCGAATTGAAAGTGCTGATTCGCAGATATCCGATACCGGTCGCTAGCCGGCGCCCTTCTACGACATGTCTGCTTTTCCCCAGCTCTTTTCGCTTCTCTGTTGCTTTCTGGTTGCGGTAGTAAGTGTATTCATCGGAAAGAGAGTCGAGCATGTCGTTGATGGCTGTCTCGGCTTGATCCGTGGTTCTCAGGGCGCCGTCGAAGCGGTGTCGCCACGAGTCCCATGAGTCCAGGCGATCCCGGAAGAGGAAATAGTTATCCACCAGTCTCCAGACCTCGTCATAGAGATCCTCTAGATCCCGGGCGCTGGGTCCGGATCTTGCGTAGGCTGTCTGGCTCTGGTTCTCCGGAGTGACTACTATGCCGGGTAGGAGAAAGAACGACAACAGTACGAATACTGTGGTGAGATGCTTCATGGACGTAGTTGAAAATAGTGTCGTTACTGGTGGCAGGGACCCGGGTTGGCGGTGTAAGCCGCTGCTGGAGCCGGTTGAGGTGGTGTGCCACTACTACTATGGCACACAGTGACGGTTTTGAAAAGGGGTTGTGTGCTGGAGATGCTCTGTCCGAGCCGAGTTGCGCTGCCGTGAAAAAGCAAGAATCACGCGGGGGGGAGGCGCGTGATTCTCGTGGTTTTGAGCTGTATCGAATGTTATTGCCTGGTCAGGTTCGGAGTCCTTCCATGGCCTGATGCGCATCGAAGCTGCGATCGACCGAATAGCGTCTGGTGGTCTCGATTGTTCGGTGTCCACCGATCTGGGCTACCAGAAGCAGATCGTTTCCGTTTTTCACCAGGTTGCTCAGGCAGGTATCGCGGAGGACCTGGGCTGACAGGTTGAGATGGGCTCTGTGACCTATTTTGCGCACGATCAGATCGACACCGACGGTGGACAGACGTTTTCCCTGAGGGTTCAGGAAAAGAGCTTGCTCCCCGGCTTCGCCGAATTTCTTGTGACGGTCGATGAGCCACTGGACAATGGCTCTTCGAGCCACCGTATTGAGCGGTATCACTCTGCCGTCCTTGACGGTGATTCGTCCTGTGTGTGCCGTGATGTAGACGTCCTCGACATCGAGGGCCACACACTCGCCGATCTTGATGCCGGTGTAGAGAAGGATCAGAGATATGGCTCTGTCCTTTGTCGATTTGGTCTTGAATATGGCATTCACGAAGCGCTCTTGCTCCTCGATAGTTAGCCACCGGGGCGTAGACTTAGGCCATGACTCTCTTTCTATGGAGCCCGGGTCTATGCCGAGAAAATTGAAGAGATCCTCGATGGCTGTAAGGCTGTTGTTGATCGAGTTGTGACTGGCATTGTGATCGTTTTTCAAATGGTCTTTGTATTGACTGATGATCGCTTCCCAGCTTCTCGAGCCGGGCAGGGACATGCTGAGAAGGCTTTCGCGTTCATACAGATAGGTGAGGAATTTTTTGTTCCTCGATAAATAAGCCCGTTTCGTATGGGCTGAAAGCTGCTTTTCAGAAAGCTCTCGCTCATATCGGGCTACAATATCCGTCAGGTCCGGTGGAAGAATTGGCTTTACCATGTTTGTTCTGGCTCTCGGGTGTTGTTCGGGTGGGGGGCTTTCTGGACAGGTCGCTGCCGTGATATCGCGACTTTCCACACGGTAAAATTCGGATGTGGCTAAAATGTACCTTGCATGGGAGAATTCCCATGGGCTTCGTAATTCTACGTAGCCGACAGCTATCCTTCTTATGTCATTTTTTTTTGCTGATCTGCCTGTACCGGCCCTGGTGCTGGGAGCGGGTCTGTTTCCTTTTGGCACGATGGCGGTCGTGACCCTGTTTGGTAGATATTCAGGAAAGTGCGTTTACGGTTTCGCTGGATTCCCCGGGCGTCTGCGCGTTCTCGTGTTCAGCTGGTTTCGAATTGATATCTCAAACGCTATCAAAGTGGCAAACGATATCGTTTGAGATATCAAAAACCACCGAAAATGATTTCTCAAAAGATATCATGCCAATTTGAGCTCCAGGATGGACCGAGTCACTCTATTTATAATACTAATAAATATAGTAAAACATTCGAGAAAAACTGAAGGCAGAAAGCGTCGAGCCCTGGATGTTTAGTCCAGGACTCTCTGCCTCTGCCTTCAGCGCCCTTCTCTGAATGGATTTCGATTAGGCGAAGAAGCCGCCGGGCTCGAAGGAGGCGAACGCCAGCCTGCCGGTGCGCTGGTCGCGCAGGAGCAGGAGCGTGCCGCCGTCATCGGTCTCGATGGTGTCCTCGTCGTTCATGGTGCCGACGTCGTTGCCGAAGCCGTCGTCGAGGTCGACGACGGTCCCCTCGCACACGCCGCTCTGGCAGATCTGCCGGAGCTCCTGGCGGGTGCGCAGCCGCTCGGCGATGCGCCGGCGGTCGACCTCGGGGTCACGGGAGTTGTCCTCCCAGCCGGGGCCGGAGAGGCTGTTGGTGATGCGCTTCAGCTTGCCGCCGGGCTGCTCCACGAACTTCTTCATGCAGTTTTCTCCATTCTTGGTTTTTGGAATGGCGGAGAGGCCACCGTATCTGGTGGTGACCTCCCCGCCGGGACCTCCGGTGAACCGGAGGGGTACTAAGCGAAGCGAGCGTCAGCCCGAAGGCTTCAGCTCTCGTCCCCTTCCCGAGCTCCTCCGTCGCGACCGTTGTTGTTCTGGTTCGCGTCGAAGTCGAAGAGCATGCCGAGGAAGGTCGTGGCATAGGCGCCACTACGCAGCCGGAACTTCAGCCGGGCCATGGACTCGCCCGGGCGCTCGCCGACGCCGCACTCGTATTCGAGATCCTGGACGGACACGAACAGAGGACGACGAGGACCGCAGGCACCCTTCTTCTTCCACGGCTGCAGGAAGATTCGGCGCACCGTCGGATCCATTCGCTCGGGCACCGCCTGGGGGCAGTACTTGCGATAGAACCTGACTGCACGCTTGTCATCCATGAACAGCGGGATCAGAGGCTCCCCGTGATTGCCGTTGGCGGCATCTTCCGGGGCAAGCGTGATCTTGCCGTCGAGCACGTCGCCGAGCACCTGGTTGAAGAACAGGGACTGGTACGCGCCCACCCACAGGCTGAAGTCCTCCTGGAGCGACCGCAGCGTCCTCTCGTAGTCGAGGTACTGCAGAAGCCCCTGGACGATCTTGTGCTCGATCACCAGGTTGTAACGCTGGAAGTTCTGCTGCCCCGGGTTGGGACCGCCTTCCTCCAGGATCTCGAGCATGCCCTGCAGATTGCCGATCTGCCTGGCCACCGTCGTTCCGGTCTGACGAGCCTTCTCTTCCGCATCGGCCCACTCACGAGCGATCCGAGTGCGGATGTTGCAGGCTTCGGGACTTTCCGAGTCGGTGACCTCGGTCAGGAAGCGCTTGATGCCGGCTTCCGGACCATTCAGGATGAAATCGTAACCCACCCCGAACAGATTCTGGCGGCGTCCGAGCCGCTGGCGACCGAAGGCATTGGGAATCATGATCGTCCCGCACTCCCGACGGAGATTGTCGATGCGCGGTTCGAGGTACTGCTGCAACTGGTCAGGCGTGAAGCCCTTGACGAAAATCTTGATGTCGAAGTTGTTGCCGATCAGCAGACCCGGACGGAGTGACCGGTGAGTGCGCCGGGCGTCCTTGATGAAGACGCCGCCGCCTCGACGGTCGAGCTCCGCCATGTCGGGCATGCAGCAGCGAACGATGGCGTCGTAGTCCAGCTTGTGACCGTGTTTGGGCACGATGACCACCAGCTGCGACGTGTCGGCCTTCCAGTCCTTGAGACCGGAGTAGGTGGCATGGTAGTGATGGGGGTTGAGCCCGATCATCTGCATGACCGCCCGGATGGCCGACGGGGTCGTGTGACGCCGCTTGACCATGACCACGGCCACCATGTCGCCTTCGGCCCGGTCGTCCCAGATGTCGGGATAATCGGACTTGGTGCTCACGGAGAGACGCACGTCGTCAATGGTCTGTTCTTCGACGATAAAAGTGTCGGGGCGCCTCTTGAGGTCGCCCGCGATGCGCGGGAAACGAGTCAGCATCACCAGAACGGAGTCAGGGATGAACTCGTCGCCGCTCGACATAGCCTTTTCGAGGTTCATTGTCGCACCTTCCTATGTCAGTTGCGATTGGACCGGACATTCCAGGATGGAAGCCGGCTTGTACGCGATGGTTAGTTCAGAAGCAACAAAACCGGAACTGCTCTGAGCAGTCCGATGGTTTATTGCTGGTAGCTTTCCGGCGAGGCGAAAAGCCCGCCGGATTACTTTCCAGCAAATCGGGGGAGCAGGTCGGTGAGATACGACATGTGCTGGATGCCCTGAGGCACCTGCTCCGTCGGGATCTCGTGCGGCCTGTCGATGAGCGCAGCTTGCATGCCCACGCTCGTGGCTCCCACGCAGTCCGCCATCAGGTTGTCGCCAACCATCAGGCACTCACTGGGGGGCACGCCGAAGTGGTTTGCCGCCGCCAGGAAGATTTCTCCTTCGGGTTTGCGATGCCCGACCGCGAAGGAGTAGATGCGGGTCTCTTCGGGGAAGAGCTCACCGAGCCCCAGCTCATCGAAGATGTGGTTGACCGGGAACGGCCAGAGGTTGCTGACCACGCCGACGATGGCATGTTGTTTGATCAGCGGAACCGTCTTGCGGACGTCCCAGAACTCGGCCACGCAGCCGGATTCGCCCTTGAGGATGAGCTGGAACTGCTTCAGCCGCTCCTCATCGAAGTTGCATCCGAAGCGCTCGGCAGCGAGCTGCATGAAGCGCCGGGGGTCCGGTTCGTTGGTCGTCAGACAGAATCTCAAAAACTCGTCGTCCTCCTCGAACTGCTCGGGAGCGGTCGAGTCGAACGGAAGTACCAGCTTGTGACCCATGGTCTTCTGGAGGCGCCATACCGGTTCACGGCAGTGCGATGTGACCAGGGTTTTCCACAGGTCGAACAAGACGACTTTGGGAATCGCTTGCGTTTGCATGAGTTACTCCTTATCAGCGTTTAGACAAGGTGCGCCGGAGCAGGAGGCTCAAGGACCAGGGGGCTGAAGTTCAGCCCTCTGCCTCGAGCCCCCTGCCTCATTACCGGCGCGGCCCTTCTTGGTTAATGAGTGCGGCTCAGACGTTGAGCCACTTGACCTCGGCTACGGCTCCACCGTTCACCAGCGCGATGCGCGCCATGGCGGAGTGGACGTCGACATGCCGGATCCGGAAGCCGTGACGCGCCAGCTCGCGGAGAGCCTTGGCACGGGACGGCGTCACCCCACCGGCGGCGATGGCCGAGGCGAGGTCCGCATCAGAGGCGTCGATGTCCTGCATGCCCGGGAGGTCGTCGGGCAGGTAGGTGATTTCCACCGAGTCGTCACGGAGGACCGTGGACAGGCTCAGTTTGATGGTCACACGTCCGGCTTCGGCCAGGAGCGTGTCGGCATGGCCCTGGGCGACGGCGGCAGCAGCGCGGAAGGCGTCGCTTTCGTCGTAGGCAGGGCTGAAGACGGGCTGGCCGGTGCTCAGGTAGTAGAGGCGGTAGACGCCGACGGCGGGCTCGTCAGAATCGTGCTTCCAGGCGATGAGGTCCATCACCGTCGCCTTGATCGAGTCCGGAAGGCTCCGGAGCGGCTCGACAAGGTCCCGGGGGATCTCGCTCACCACGCGCTTGCAGGTCAGGCAGCTGACCCGATGGTCATCGCCGGGAAGAGCCATGCGCTCCTCCTGAGGCGTTCCATCGACCAGGCATGCCGGGCAAGTCGTGAAGCCAGAGCGGATATTTCCCAAGCTTTCGTGCATTCTTTTCGGTCTCTTTCGTCATGGTTTGGCTTGATGGCTGCATTTGAGGCATGCAGCCGGACGAATATCGAGAGGCTCGCCAGGGCGGGATTGCCAGGCAAAGTCTCATCGAAAGTCTCAAGAACTCGGGGGAACGTTTGTTTTGTAGAACTGTTCTGGGTTTTGGGTTGGAGTGCCGAGTTCCTGGAGATGGAATTGAAATATGCCTCCACCTTAGAGAACGCGAAGTTGACAAGCAATAGTCAGTACTATAGGCGTTACACGCCAGGGCGGTCCCCGAGCAGCCCTGGTCGGCGGGGCGAGAGCAAGTCCCAGTGGGCATTTGCGGGAAGTGTTGCTGTTCGTCCCTGGTGTCTAGCAGCTGTCTTACAGCTTGCTGCTTGACAACCTGTTATAGATTTAATGCGGTTAATTTGTTAGCGTGGTTGCGCTAGGTTCTGAGTGTCGTCTAATGTTTGCCCGGATCGGGCGGCTGAAAACCATAATTAGTAAGAACGCTGTTTATAATATTAAATGTATTAGAGAGCTATCATGATTGTTAATTAGATTACTCGCGCGGATGCGCGAACACTTCACAAACTACCGGGTTTCTTGCTCATGAGCGACAGGGAAGTAAAACTACTGGTCTTTGATATGGGTCATGTCCTTATCGACTTCGAGTGGATCGCGGTGTGCAGGCAGTTCGCCTCTGCGGCCGGGGTCAGTCTCGACGATTTCCAGGTCGTTCTCTCTCATGTGGCTACCATGGGGTACGAGACCGGGCGGGTGGAGACCCGTGAATTTCTCTCCCGGCTCAA
>JAGQHH010000107.1 GCA_020431945.1 Cyanobacteria bacterium HKST-UBA02
TGAGTAGATTCGTAACGCCGGGAGGTCTCCGGAGAAGCGCTTTCAAGCGGCTGGTCAGCTCCATCATATTGAATGGCTTGGTGAGATAGTCGTCGGCACCCGAGTCGAGCCCTTCGACTTTGTTCTCCACCTGATCGCGACCGGTGAGCATGATTACCGGAGTGGCATTGCCCTTCTCTCTCAGACTCTTGAGTATGTCTATGCCGCTGTCGTCGGGCAATGTCCAGTCGAGAACGATGGCATCGTATTCGAACTGGTGCATGAGCTCCCTGGCATTCTCTCCGGTGAGCGCAATCTCCACCAGGAAATGCTCGTCCGCGAGCCAGTCCCGGATCATGTCGGCGATAGAAAGGTCGTCTTCTACTACGAGGATCTTTGCCATTGGAAGCCATTGGAATTCCCGCCCGGGCACGAGCCGTGGGCGGGTCCATATTACCCAGCCTCAGACGTGGTTTGCAAGCGCTCCTCTTGGCAGGCGAGGTTGCCAACACATTCCTTATCAATGCAGCCAGGGCCGAATCTTTCGGTGATATCCTTCATCTATGGCATCACTTCGAATCTCATTAGTAATAGGACTCTTTTTCGTCGTCTTCGTATGGGGCGCTAATGCGGTCGTTGTCAAATTCATCTTCCAGGATATGTCGGCTTTCACCTATGTTGGTCTGCGATATATCTCCCTCATCCCCATCACCCTTCTGATTGTTCTCTGCAGCCGTCAGTCCTTGAAAGTCAACAAAGAGACTTTCGGGGCTCTCTGTGTAGCTGCTTTCCTCGGTTTCGGAATCCCGCAGATTCTGGGCTATCTCGGTCTGGCGAATACGACGGCCTTCGCTTCGTCCCTGTTCGGAGCCACCACCCCGCTAGCCACCCTGGCTATCTGCGCCTGGCGCAATTATGAGGTGGTGAGCGGCGCGCGCTGGATGGGAGCACTGGTTTGTATCATCGGTCTGGCGATATTCGAGGGTGCCCTGTCCGGTCATGTGGACTTCCGTCTGGGTGACCTGCTGGCTCTCGCCAGCGCACTGCTTGCCGGCATCTATAACGTCATGGTGGCCAAACTGGTCAAGGATTACCATCCGGTATCCCTGATGTTCTGGGTGATTTTCATCAGCTCATTCATGGTCATCCCCATGTGCATTCCGGAAATGGCAGCTCAGGACTGGTCCAGGATAACGTCTCTGGACTGGCTCTTGATGGCTTTCTCGGTGATCTTCCCGGTGGCGGTTGCGCATCCTATCTGGCACTGGGCGATCAAGCATGACGGCGCCGGGACTACCTCTCTCTGGGCTCTGCTCTGCCCTCTGGTGGCAGGCGTTGTCGCTGCGTTATGGCTGGGTACACCGATACTGCCCCACGAGCTCTTCGGCGCGATCATCTCTCTCACCGGTCTGGCCCTGGCTCAGATTTCCTGGGCTCGCATCATTGCCTGGCGCCGCGCCCGGCAGATCGCCGGTTGATGAATGGACCACTTTAGCTTGTTTTGCGAGCTTCGCTTTCACATGTTTGAGCTCGGCTACGAAGATGAAGCTGACAATTACGAGCAGGAACCAGGAAGTGATCTTGGCGCTGTGGACGATTCTCCAGGTGTCGACCTCGTGAGGGTATTGCCAGCCCGATAAATAGGTTCCGATGTTCTCGGCGATCCAGACGAAAAAGCCGATCAAGACGAATGCCACGGAAAGGGGCATGGCGCGCCTGATTCCACTGACGGTGAAAAGCACTCTTGTGCGGCAAAAAAGAATGAACACCGAAGCTATAAGTGGATAACGAAGGTCGAAAATATAGTGCTCGCTGAAGAAGTTTATATAGATAAGAGCGCCCAGAGGATAAACCAGGCTATGAGCGGGCCAGAAAGTCAGGTCGAGATCGAGACGACGCCAGGCCTGGCACATATAGCTGGCGACGCTGGCATACATGAATCCGCTATAGAGCGGGACGGTGACGACTTTGCTGAGAGCCGGCTCGGGATAGCTCCAGGAGCCCATATGGGTTTTGAAAAGCTCCAGGAGAAGACCGGCTATATGAAAAACTGCAATTACTTTGAGCTCGTCTCTGGTCTCTAGTCCGGAGCGGTACATAAGAAACTGGACGAAAAGACAGATGATGAGAATCAGGTCATAACGCGGCAGCCCCGGCACCGAGATAACCCTTGTAAGGGCGAGAGCCGCGAATATCGTCACTGGAAAGATGCATGAGAGGGACTGCCGGGCGGCAAAATCGATAAGCTGTCTGATATTTCTGTCCATGGACCCAATCTAGCGGGTCTCTGTTAGAAGCTTGCGGGAGTATTTTTGTCTGCCGTACCTTTTGTGTCAAAATTCTGTTAGCCGTTCGATAACAGGACCCCTGCCCGATGATTTTCATTCAATGACATTCACGATAATCGCCCTGGATAGAAGAAGCGGTGAGCTGGGGCTGGCGTCGGCTTCCTGCGGGCTGTTCACCGGCAACATCGTTCCTTTCTACAGTAAAGATGGCTCCGTTCTCGGTGCCTGCCAGGCCTATCCTTCAGCCAGCTTGAAAAAACGGGTCCTGGAGCTTGTCGAGCGAGGTCTTTCGGTGGCTGAGATCGAGAATGCCCTGGAGCTTCTGGACCGATATATCCAGCACAGGCAGGTGGGATTTCTCGGACGGGACGGCAGGCACCTGACATTTACCGGCAATAAGGTAACCGAGGGCGCCGGGCATCTCCTGGGCAAGGATTTCCTGATCCTCGGCAATATGCTTGCCAGAGCCGAGAGCTTGAAAGCCATGGCGGCGGCATTCGAAGCCGAGCCCGAGGCGGCTCTAGCCTATCGCCTGATCAAGTCCCTGGAGGCATGCAAGAAAGCCGGGGGGCAGAGCCTGGAGGGACGTTCGTTGCGGGAGCGGGCCGCCTGTCTCCTGGTTCTCGACAGGGCTGCGACTCTGTCTCTTGATATCAGGATCAATATGAGCGAGGATGCGGTGGAGGATCTCAGGCGTCAGTATGTCACTTTCAAGATCTATGACGGTTTCATGGGGATCTGCCAGGACGAGCCCCGGAACCTGCCTGATCTTTCGGCGCAGGAGTCTTTGATGCCATTTGCTCCGGGAATCTTCGATTGAAATGAGAGTTCTGGTCGCTATCCTTATACCGCTGCTCATGCTCACCTCCTGCAGCTTTCTCGCCGACTCCACCAGGCACAGCGTCGATGCAGCCTTCTCGGTGAAAGTCACCGATCGCAATATCAGGCGGCTTACCAATGTCACCCAGAGAGCCGATGTCGAAGTAAAGGGCAAATTCAAGAGCGGCAGCTTTCTCGTCAACGGTCTTGTTCTGTCGATACCGGAAGACACCAGCTTCGCCATCGACCTGGAGCTTCCCATCGACAACCCGGCGGAGATTTCAACCCGGAACGCCCGGGGTCGATTCTCCACCAGCAAGCAGATCAGTATTGATGCGGTGCCCTGTCCCCGGACCGTGGAGGTTCAGAAAGGCAGAGTGAGCGCCGAGATCAGCCTGGCGCAGACCCTCACTGCCTTTTTCCTCAATCTCATTCAGGCAGGCAGCCCCGGCGGCAGCATGAAGGACATGATCGATAACGCCCGATTCGAAAAGGTGGAGCTTTTCATTCGTCCCGATTCCCAGCTCGAGCTCGGCACCAAGAAGCTTCATCTGGTCAAGGGCTCTCATGTGGAGCTTCTGTCGGCTGACATCGATCGCAATCTCAACTATCGAGGCAGACTGCATCTCAATTTCAAATTCGGAGATCATTGTTTGTGGCCCGGTGAGAAAGTCGATTGCTTTTTCGAGGGTGGTGATGCCGATCTGATTCTCGATGCAGTCAAGTCCGGAGATGTTCTCACTTTGAACCTGCCGTCCGGTGCGAAGAGCGAGAAATCGATCAATCTCGAGAGCTGCAAGTTCGCTTTCGGTAAAGAGAAGCGCTCAAGCGCCACTGCCCATCAGTGTGCCATCTCCCTGAACAAGCTCAAATGGGAGGACGCCTCCAGGCTCGCTCATCCGAATCTCAATTTCGGCGCTTCAATGGATATGATCTCCACCGATCTTCTTTTGAAGACCGATATCCACGAGACCCGGGGTCACTTCGAAGAGCCTGTCCCGGGCACTCTCGATGTCGCCATCGATCAAAAAGATCGAGGCGTTCACTTCACCACCAGTGAGCCGGCTCTTGCCAGCAATGCAACGATCACCATAGCCAAAGAGCCGACTATCGTCAAACTCACTCTCGGTGATACGCTGGTGGGACCGGTGGATTTCGGCAAGTCCGGGAGTCTCTCTTTCGAGCTGGAAGGCGGTGCCACCAGCCTCAAGGAGCTGGACTGGCAGGCCTCAGGTGGGGGCCTCAATCTCAAGTGCGGTTCCAATTCGGTGCTGACTGTGCCCCGGGAGATGTATCTGGCGAAAGCGGAAGGCTCTGCTAAAACCAGGCTGAAGATGCCGCTTTCCCTGGATCTCGGTGAAGCGACTCTGAAGCTCAAGCAAACCTCGGTCAAGCTCTCTCGCTTGAAAGGCAATCTCAATCTGGAGGTCGGTGACGGTATATCGATCCGCAGCGATCTGGATTTCACCCTGGCCGGCTCCCGCCTGCTGGGTGGCAAAGAGACCGATGTTCTGGCTGATGGTCTCGACCTGTCGGTGGTGGATGGAATGGCCAGGGTGGACTTGAAGAAGTGCTCGGTGACGATACCGGATCTGGTTCTGGAAGAGGCGATCAGGCAGAAAGTGCCCCGGACCATGAGCATAAAGCTCAACAAGACTCTCAGGGAAGATCGGAAGTGGCGTTACCGACATGTGGTGGCGGACCGGGTTTCGGTGGAAGATTTCACTATCGGAGATCTGGTGAGCGGTGACGACCAGACATTGAAGTTCACCGCTAGTGGTGACGTCGAGGTGACCGGCACAGTGGAGAAAGGCGGTCTGGTCTTTCACAAGGATGATGGCTGGAAGCAATGCCCATGGACTCTTTCCGGTCGTGCCACCGGTAAGGGTACAGCCAGATACAAGTTCAGGAAAGAGCCCAACAGTCCCCTGGAGATGCTCGACTACGATCTGGCCATGCAGTTCGAGCTCCCGGATAACGTGGAGCTGGACTGGAGCAAGGTCGCCGGCGGCATTCTCAAGGTGGCGGAGAAGAAGGTGATTCTCGGGCACCTGAAAGAGGTGAAAGTGCCTGTGAGCCACAGCGGCAGCCTGGCTGTGTTCCAGAAAGACGATCCACTATGGCGCAATCTGCGCGTAAAGGATCTTTCCATCAAAGATCGCAAGGACGGAGTCCAGATCGAGTTCAGCGCTTCCGAAGAGCTTTGAGACCGAGCTTTCAGTCGTCGTTTTGATCGACATCGGCGATCATCACTGTGAGTAAACGCAGGACATAGCGGTCGTCGTACTCCAGGTGCAGGCAATAATCTTCGAAGCCGAATACGTCCCAGTGGAAAGTCTTGCCGTCCAGTTTGTTGAAAAGAGACGAGGACTGATCCGGCTCACCCAGCCGCTCCCTGGCCTCATCCCTGGTCATCTGCCAGGTCAGACCTTCGGGAAGGTAGAAAGGATATTCATGTTCCGGTCCGGTTCGTCCGGAGTAGAAAAAAATCGTATTGAGCTTGCCGCCGGCCTTGTCGGCGCAGAGCTCGAATCCCGTGTCCGGAAAACTGTAATAGGTCCGGTCCCGGGTACTGATGGTGACTTCTTCCTCGACAATCTCCTGGAGCTCCTCGAGCCAGTCTTCGCTGATGTCCTGACCGATCTGCGAGAGGATATGATAAGTCTTGTCAGGCTCGTCCCATACCACTGTAGAGACCCCTCCGGTGGTATCAGCGATGGGCTCGAGGACTTCGCGGTGAAACTCGTGAAGATTGTCGTTCCAGACCTTCACTTCATCCTCGTCCAGATCCTCCGGGGCGAAGATCCTGATGCTTCCGTCCTCGCGGCGGGTAACAAAAACTTCTCTGGCATTATCGGACCAGTCGATACGAAAAATTATGCCCTGATCGCCGATCTCTTCCGATACGCTGGAATTGCCTCGCAGATCTCGGGCTCGTTGAAGCATGCGGATGTGGAGGCTATTGAGTCCCTCTTCGATTCCGACTACCCAGATCTCTTTGTTCAGCGACATCAAGCTCATGTTGACTCAGGACTTCAGCTAAATAGTATCACATACGCCACGGGCCGCGGTATCGGCTCACCGGGAGAGGCGAGCGGCCTTCTTGCGATCCGCCGCAGCGAGCCCTTTCTTTCCGAGCTTGTCATACACCATAGCGCGCTTCCTGTAAGTGTCGGGGCTCTCGTCTATATCGAATTCGATGGCCCGGGTGTAGTCGGTGAGAGCGCGCTGGTACTGCCCGGTCTCGCGATAGCAGTCGGCCCGTCCCCGGTAAGCATCGGCATTGCCTTTTCCCAGAGAGATGATCTTGCTGTACTGATCGATGGATTTCTCGGGCTCGCCCAGATCCCTGAGCGCTTTCGCGTATTTGAAACGAAAACCCATATTGTCCGAGACCCGCACCATCCTCTCGTAATAGTCGATGGCTTCTTGCTTGCGCCCCAGGGCGCCCAGGGTGTTGGCTACGAAGAAGAGCTCACGGCCGCCCGATGGATTGAACTCGAGACTCTTCTCGTAGTCGGTCAGAGCGCTCTTGTAATCTTTGAGATAGTATTCGAGATTGCCCCGGTAGGCGTAGCCGAAAGCATTGCCGGGATGAGACTTGATATAGGTGTTGTAGGCAGCCAGGGCCTCCTTGTTCTTCCTGGCCGTCTCGAGGGCGATGGCTCGGGACAGAGGATTGTTCTTCAAGACTTTTCTGTACTCTTCTCTGCTTTTTCCGGCTTTCATATAAAGGGGACGTAGATCGAGCAGAATCGCATCCCCCAGCGGATCGAGAGCCAGGGCTTGCTCCATGTCCTTGATGGCGCCCGGAACATCCCCGGACATTTTCCTGCATTCGGCCCGCCATTCATAGGCTTGTTTGAGCTCCGGGTTGAGGGTCAGGGCTTTGTCGAGGTCGGTGATAGCTTCTCTGACTCTCCTCTTGCTCAGCCAGGCTTCGGCTCGCTTGACATAGACTATGGGAGGACAGCTCTTCTTCTTGCTGCT
>JAGQHH010000108.1 GCA_020431945.1 Cyanobacteria bacterium HKST-UBA02
GCATGGCTGCTGGCGGCATGGCCGGTGGCGGCATGGCCGGTGGCGGAATTGCCGGTGGCGGTATGGCCGGCGGAGCGGGTCAAGCACCATCACCGACACCGCAAGCAAGCCCGACGGCGGAGGCTGACGACTGGAAATCCCAGCTCGACGCCATTCCGACTCCCAAATCCCTGACTGCTTCTCATGACCAGCTCCCGGTTCACAATCCCGGCGCAGGAGCAGGCCCAGGAGCCGGTGCAATGACACCTCCTCCATCTGCAGCGGGCGGAGCCGGCCGATGGACATCGGACTCCATGGAGAGACCGAGTTACGACGGATCCGAATACAATCGCTCCCGGGACTACGAGTCACCAGGAGCCCCGGGCGGGTTCGGAATGATCCTCGTGATTGTCCTGTTCATCGCAATCGCCGTTCTCGGTCTGCAAATGATGAACAAAGCACCGGCCCCCGACTTCAATAAACCAGCCGAACAGGCGGCCCCGGCAACAACATCCACTACGCCGACCACGGCTCCCACGAGCCCGGGCTCGGTGCCGAGCGACGCCCTGCCGCCGCATCTCAGAACCCCAAGTTAATCAGCTCCCGATTGCTATCCTGAGAGCCGGGGAACATAGTACCTGGCGTCCCGGTAATGTCGGTCGCGAGGCAGTCAATGAAATACATAGGCTTAGCAATCTTAATCGCAGGGGCCTTTCTCTGGTGTGGAAACGTCTTCGGATTTTTCCGAACTTTCCCGCTGTGCGGTTACCTTGTGATGGCTCTGGGCGGATTTTTGATGAAACAGGGCGGCGGCGGTGGCGGCGAAGGCTGAACTCAGGACTCTTCCACCGGATCGTAATCGTTTTCGCTCATATCGAAGGACCAGGCGACCGCCTGTCGTGCCGAGCTGACCTCTGGCGGCACCCTGATGAAATATGCCTTGAAGCTGCCATCGCGCTCAGGCGTTGAATTGAGGACTTTAACCATGACCATGGGGAAGTCTCCGCTCAGACGTTTGAGATAGAGCGTGCCATAGCGGGGATCTTCGTCGATGATCTCGGCACCGGATTCGGTGATGAACCTCTCTTCTCCGAATCGACTGATCAGAATCCGCCGAACTTCGACATTCTTCTCTTTCTCGATTTCTTTGATCGTAATCGTTTCGGGCTCCATCACCAGCCGCCTGGAGACAGCCATGCCGTGCCAGGCGAAGACCTCGAAGCCATCGGCAAACGTGATGCAGGCCCCATCTTCGCAATGAGGTCTGCTACTCTCGTCGACTTTCAGGGATCCGAGCCGCTCATAGAGCCAGCAATAACGCTCGTGAGGCACAAAAGCAGCACCGGTACGAACGATTGCCATGAGCGGCAGGAGCCTGTCGGTTGCCGCTTCGAAGTCCATCTCGTTGCGAAGGAAGTCCGGCACTGCTAGAAATCTTGCATCGAACTGCCCGTAACAAGCATCGACCAGGGAGCTCTGAACCAGCTCTACAAAGCGGCCGAGATTGCGGTAATGGCAGTACTGCAGCATCATCTCTTTCTCATCATCAGTAATCGGCCGCCCGAGCAGAGTCTCGGCTGATGTGAAGGATTCAGACAGAACCGACTCCGGGATATTCCGGCTGCGGAACACCAGATCGATAGACCTGGTAAATAGCGCCATGAGCTGATCGACATCGAGGGCGGAGCCGCCGCCACGAAATATCAGGCTGTTACCCCAGCGGATCTGATTGTTCCGGGTATTCCTGGAGTTACCCCAGGCCCGGGAGGACATGGTGGATGCGGACCAGCCGTCGCTGGTGGTAAGCTCGCAGAGCGACTCGAGAACGCCCTGTCCGAGCATCTGCTCGAGATTATCTTCAGCCTCGAGCAGGATCTCGTCCCTGATCGGCCGCTTCAAGCCTCTTCCCATAAAACTCTCGGACCAGGGAGCTTTGATAGCCGACCCCAGTTTCTCGCTGCTATCAACCTGCATTCCCCCGAGAAGCTCCAGGGTGGCGCGGGAAATCGTCATGCTCAGAGGCGATGAGCACCAGGACATACGCGGCGGACCCAGACCGATCTGCCTGTAAGCGTGGAGAATAGCGGACTCTCCGGCAGCGCGCTCGGCAGGATCGGTCGAGGTCTCATAGAGACTCCAGACCTCCATATTCTCCAGGAGATCTCGCTCTTGCTCTTTTGTCATGAAACCGGAGCGAAGATGGATGGACATGAGATCGGCATCTCTTGCTGCTTATTATTTGATTGTACCCACAGAATCAAGTGCTCTATTGAAGGTCGATTTCGCGCACCTGAGCATGGATCGGTATGGCATGGACAGTAGTCCGGCCTACCGCAGCAGGCATCGAGGTGACAGCGTCCTGAAACAGGCCGACTTCGCTGAGGCGAGCCTGCTCGACCATGCTCTTATCGATGGTGGTCCCGGAAGGAACAGCAACACTGGTCAAAATCACCGAGCCGCGAGATCCGCTCGAATCAGCTTCGAGCTGGCTCACTCTGCTGGTGACGGCCATGGTGACGAACACCGCCAGCACTATGATGACGAGCAGCATCACTGCCGGCGGGCAGTTCGCAAGCCGATCAATCAGTTTCTTGTTCATGGAAAACACCTCCTCATCCCATCATAAGTGAGAGAAGGCAACCGGAGTCCTGCCTGAATCTATCCTTAAGAGTCACCGCATACGACACCACTTAGCGACCCGGTAGACAGGATAGCTGAGCACCAGCATGAGCAAAGCCAGGGGCGCATTCTCGTGGTCGGTGAAAAGCGAGCCCGCCAGAAAAAGGAGTGAAATAGCCAGGGCGATTCCGGTAGTCCAGGGATAGCCCCAGGCTCGATACGGTCTGGCCAGATCGGGCTCCCGGCGCCTGAGCAAGAAGAGAGAAAGGTAAGAAAGCGAGTAGTTGGCTACGAAGAAGAAAGAGAGCATGGCAATGACCCGCTCGAATGATCCCATGACGAAAACGATCCCCACCATAGTGCTCAGCATCAGAGCGACTTCCGGCGTTCCGCCTCGATTGACCCGGCTGGCAGCATGAAAGAAGAGCCCGTCGGAGCTCATGGCATAGAGTATGCGCGAGCAGAAAAGTTGCACGGCATTGATGCAGCTGAGCAGAGAGACGATCATGATCCCCCGGACGATATGGTCCCCATGGCGCCCGAAAACATGCTCGGCTGCTGTCCCGAGGACAAATTTGTTGCCGGCGATCTCATTCATCGGCATCACATACAATACTGCTGCGTTCAACAGGACATAGATAATGACGATAGCGAACACGCTGCTGAAAATCGAGCGAGGGACATCCCTTGCCGGATCCTTGAGCTCCTCAGAAAAATAGATCACTCCGTGCCAGCCATCAATCGTATAGAAGACCGCCTGCATGCCGAGCATCATTGCCGAGAGCAGAACCCAGCTCGGCTTGAGCTCCAGGGAGCCCGAGGCGAAGCCCGGAGCTCCGGCGTGATGTCCGACATAAAAGCAAGCCGCGGCCACCACCAGGAAGGCTATTGTTTTGAGCACCGCAGTCACTACCTGGATGCTGCTTCCCCACTTGATGCCTCGCCACTGGAGCAGGGCGAACAAGACAATGACCGCCACAGCCAGCTCTCTTTCCCGACCTGAGAGCGACGGCAGGAGAATTTCGGAGTATTCGCCCACGACAATGGACACAGCTGCGAGGGTTCCGCAGCTCGAGAGCCAGTCGCTCCAGCCCACCACAAAACCGGCATACTCAGAAATTGCCCGTCGCGAGAAGTTGTACTGCCCGCCGCTTCTCGGGATCGCCACAGCCAGCTCGGCAAGGGAAGAGGCTCCGCAGAAAGCATAGAGACCGCCAAGGATCCAGACTCCCAGGAAGACGAAGGGATTGGGCAGCCATGTGGCAATGTCTCCCGGTGTTCGCACGATCCCGGCAGCAATAGTATTGCCTATTGCCGCTGATATACCGAACCAGACCCCCAGGGCCTTGAGCAGCTTGCCTCTATCCTCGCGCTCGGTCCGGGCGGAATTGTCCTGGCTTTCGGTCAAACGTCAGTCTCGGGAGCGCTAATTCTCACCGTAAATTTCATCGCTAATTTTAATCGCTACTCGATCCGGAATTCGGTACGACCGACACGAATGACATCGGAAGGCGCCAGTCTCCAGGCCGCATTGAGGAGCTGGTCGTTGACCTTGGTCCCATTGCTGCTGTTGAGGTCTTCTACCCACCAGGCGCCATCGTCCCAGTAAATCTGGGCATGGTACGCGGAAGCATAGCCGTCCTCGGGCAAGACCACCTGATTGTCCGGGGCTCTGCCGAGCGCTACCTTCGAGTCATTGATAGTAAATCTCTCACCGGTGGTCAGATTGACCAGTATCGGAAGGCGACCTGTATTTTCCATGTTCTCCCCTGAGGGCTCAGCCAAACACCAAACATATTTTAGACGGCGAAAATTCTATCGACAATCCGCTGATTTATCAGCTCGCTAAGAGATTCACATTAAAGTACCCCAGAATCGGTGCCTTCCGGCTCTTGATAATTGTGCTATGCTGATTTACAGAGTTTCGTGGCACAAACGTGGCAAAATGAGATCGAGTCAAGCAGACACGCCCGGATCCCGTACCTGGCGGGTTTTCGAAGCATATGAGCTGAGCGCCGACCAGCGGTCCCTGGAACGCCATGGCAATCCTGTCTTTGACGCTTCTTATCTCCTGGAGGATCCTGCCTGGAAAAAGAAAGCGTTTTTCGACTACTGCAATATCGGCTCCTCCGGGGAAGCCCTGGACTATGTGAAACGCTGGGGATTCCCGGCCCAGTCACACAACGGGCTCTTCAGCCTGACCGAGGTCCTCGAATCGGCGGCCTCCATGCGTTTTCTCGCAATGGTTTTGAGAAATGCCGGGGATCTGGCAAAAGTCGACAAATGGATCAGTGTCCGGGGAGACATACTGGACCAACTCTGGCGGCAGTGGTCCCGCCAGACGAAAGGAGCGAGCTATGCCCGATTCATGGCGGAGCTTCCGCTTCTGATGAGCTCGACAGTGAGAAAGCTTAAGACAGGCATCGACCAGGCGGAGCTCTCGGACATCGAACGTCTTGTCAAAGAAGTCTATCTCGAGACCGCACGGACAGACCGGCTCATCTTTCACCTCGAGCCCACCAGCCAGGAAGCCGACCTCGTCTTTCCACACTATCGCGGCATCTACACCACATCTTCCCTGGGCGCGCCGGTCATGGATCATGACGCTTCATCCATATCGATGGAGAGCCGCACCTTCGAGGACCTGCGCCAGCGCCTCGGCCAGCCCGAGCTGGTAGTCGTCAAAGAATTCGTCAGGCGGATCCTCAACCGGATGCTCCAGGGCATCAAGCCGACTCTTTCATTCAGACAGGCAGGAAGGTCCTCGCCGGATCTCGTTCAGTCTTTCACCGTCTCCACTCCCTGGGAAGGTCTCTGTCTGGAGCTCTACGATCTGGCAGGCGGGGCCTCGAGACTGCGTCTCTGCGGCAATGAAAAATGCCGCAAGCTACTATCGCCTGCGACCAGGCGAAAAGAACATTGCAATGCGACCTGCCGAAAAGAACACTGGCGGCAACGACAGCTACAATGATCTTATGAGGATAAGAAAAGAGCCAGATCGAATCGTTCTTTACGTGACGCTAGCCGCTATGCTAGCCGGTCTTCTGACGAACCCGCGATACGTGCTCGGAGCCTTATTCACCTTCCTTTGCATAGCTGTCGCCATGGTCCTCCCTACCGTCATCGCTTACGTAACAGCGGCGACGGGCTACTTCGCTCTATCATGGACGATCATAGGAAGCCAGCGTCTCTACGGCTTCTACTGCCGGAACAATGTTTCCGCGGGACTCGCTACCGTTATCGTCTCCTTCACCGCCGGAGTCGCCTGGGCATGCTTGTAACCATCAGTTGGTGAAGTGTTCAGTCCATCGGCTTGCTTAGCCGTTCCCGAAGATAAAATCGGCCCGTTGGAGACTGTGTCGAAGTCGGGAGCCGGCTGATGTTCAAGCGAGTTCCATTACCAGTAGTTGTTTTGATCGGGACGTTGCTTGTCTACGGAATGATGAACCCGGTCATACTTGGCGCCCTTCTTTACCTGCCAGCCGTCTTCCTGTCCGTGCTCACCTACTTTGCCTTCTTTATTTCGATCTTCGCAGCAGCAGCGTTCATGACGTTCCACGTCTTCATGGGTGCCTGGGCGTATCTGAACAGCTTTTATCGAGCCAGCGCCCGGAGCCTCATGCTTGCCGGTGGCACATCCGCCGTCGTCGCGTTCTCCATGGGAATTCTCTACGGAGTCCTGAGCAATATGTAGGACCGTACAGCCAAACCTTGGCACTGCCCTGTCCCACATGCAATGATTGATCTATGCACAGATTCAGACTCACACTGACTCTCCTCTGTCTATTCGCAGGCTTCGCCTTCGATAATTTCGATGAATTCGGTCGCCGCCTCGAAGCCTCTTTGATAAAACAGGCAGAGCTTCTGAATCAAGGAAGTTGCAGCTACAATTCAGAAACCGGCACCTATGAAAGTATTGATGGGCTGCTAATTGACACTGCGCTCCTGAGTCCATGAAGCATGCAAAACCGAGCCTGAAGTCATACTTGAAGCAGTGCTTTCGAACGCTGATCATTGTCCAGTCGGCTATCTATCTGCTCGCAGTCTTAATTTTTGCGATGCATGGGGATGCAGGTCTCGTCTATGGACTGCTCATATTCATCTTTTTCGTCCCGGTCGTAGCAGCTTTCCATTGCTTGTGGCTGATTCCGTTCTATCCTATTTTCGCCATCAGCCATAGGAGCCTCAGCGTAGCGGGGACGGCTTTGACAGCGCTGTCTTTCACAGCCGGAGTTTGTACGGCAAATCTCGACAGGATTGGCCCATTGCTCTGGGGACCGCCATGGAGCCTTTGATTCGTTCCAGCTGGTACTCGAGATTCCCAAACCAAAGGCGAACGCCGCCCCTACTCCTTGTAGGTAGTGTTTTTGATATGCTCCCATCCGAAGTCCCCAATATACTTGGGCTCTGAAAGCCAGTGGTTAAATTTGCAAACATACTTGTCCGCCTCCCGGTCGATTTGGGAGACGATAAGGCCGGAAATGATTCCTGCAGAAAACGATAGCGAAATGACAATAGTGGCGGAGCAGGTTCTGGCAGAACGTAGCACCCGTGCTGCAGCAGGAGAAATCATGGTCTAATTCCATCCGTGATTGCGTACATAGATCCATGATAAGCGCCGTGTCGCGATAGCGGAAGAGAGCCCAGCGCCTGAGTAACAATCTGAGAGTGCCTGTCGGCTTTGCGGGTACCTGAAAGCATGGGCGATCTATAATTACAGCCCCTATTGAACCGTACATGGAGTCGATCATGTCAAGCGAAACACCAACGGCAACTCTTATCAAACCGAGGATTCGGGGTTTTGTTTGTGTCACTTCCCACCCGGAAGGTTGCCAAGCCCACGTAGCTCAACAAATCGACTATGTCAAAGGGCAGAAGCCAATCGCAGTGCCTAAGAATGTCCTCGTGATCGGCTCGTCGACCGGCTATGGTCTGGCATCCAGAATCGTCGCCGCCGTCGCCGGCGGAGCTTCGACCCTCGGTGTTTTCTTCGAAAGAGAGCCGAGTGATGAAAAACCCGCGACAGCGGGCTGGTACAACAACCGGGCTTTTGAAAAATGGGCGAAGAAAGAAGGACTCTACGCAAGCAGTATCAATGGTGATGCCTTCTCCTACGAGATCATGGACAAGGCAATCGAGACCATCAAGAAAGATATGGGCAGAGTCGACCTGGTTGTCTTCAGCCTGGCTTCGCCCCGAAGAACCCATCCCGAAACCGGCGTTGTCCATAACTCCGTCCTGAAACCAATCGGAACTTCATTCACCAACAAGACCCTCGATACAGACAGAGGCATCGTCAAAGACATCACAATCGAGCCTTGCAACGACGAGGACATCGCCGAGACCATTGCCGTCATGGGTGGCGAGCCATGGGAAATGTGGATGGACAGATTGCAAGCTGCCGGTGCTCTCGCCGATGGCGCCACCACTGTCGCTTATTCCTACATCGGGCCGGAAGTTACCTGGCCGGTCTACAAGGAAGGCACGATCGGTGCCGCCAAGGCTGACCTCGAGCGCGCTGCTGAGTGCATCACCGCCAAGCTTTCCCCGACAGGCGGACGAGCCTACGTCTCGATCAACCAGGCCATCGTCACCCAGGCAAGCTCGGCTATCCCTGTGGTGCCGCTCTACATCTCGCTGCTCTTCAAAGAACTGAAGAAGCGCGGCATCTACGAAGGAGCCATCGAGCAAATCTACAGACTCTTTGCCGAGCAAATGTTCAGCGGTAAAGAGCCCGAGCTCGATGACCGTGGTCGGCTGCGCGTCGACGATCTGGAGATGCAGGATGAAGTTCAGGCTGCCGTTGCCGAACTCTGGAAGAAAGTAACCAGTGAAAACTTGAACGAGCTCTCCGACTTCGCCAGCTACAGGACCGAATTCCTGAGACTGTTCGGTTTCGGACTGCCCGGTGTCGACTATGAAAAGCCGGTGAACCTGTCCGAGTGGGCTTAGGAGTCGCCTCTACTGGCTCGATAACGCAATCGATTGAGTGCCTCTGGCAGTTGTGAGTTTACTTGCATCTTCCTCATATTTGCGGAGCATAATAGAAGCATCGGGAAGACAGACGACCCAGGAGGGAACGTCAATGAAACGCAATCGGAAAAGAAGCAAAACCGAACTCAATGAGCTCAAGGCAGTAAAAGAGGTGAAATCCGAAAGCCAAGATCAAGTGGTTGGAGGAAGCGCCGTTAGACAGAATAAGTTAGTCATTGGCGACGGGAAACAGGATCAGTTCGCATCTGGGCGTGGGAAGTAGAAACAACTGCATCCTCATCATATTCTTCTTTGAGCATTCCAAGGCACTCTCATGAGCCTGGGCTCTTTCGCCGGTGTGAAGAGACTCGAGAATGACGGACCATGATAGGCGCCGAGCTGTAATATGGGAAGAGGAGGGCGAGAGCAGATGGTCCGAGTCGCCTATGTCGTTGCTTTCATACTGGGTGGAATCCTAATGGTTGCCGGCGTTGGATTGCTACTTTTTGTCGGGCCTGGTCAGGGATTCATCGGCGACCTATCCATTCTTGGCTCTATCCCCCTTATCCTTGTCGGCACAGCCCATCTCTTAATAGGAAGCGCCTATCTATCTTTCGTTGCCTGCCGGAAACTCATCCGAGTATGTAATCAAAGTCTCGCCGTGAGCGGTATCGCCCTGTTCGCCCTATCCTTTTTCGCTGGCATTGGGACGGCGGTACTTGATTCTGCGGTGGGGAACCTCTTTGCGCAAACGAAGATACATTGAGCGATACGCGCTTTACGGGAGCCCGCCGTGTTAGGAGGAGTCTCAGTTCTCTAGTCCGCTTCGTCAGTCCATTATAAGGACGCTTCCGGCTTGACGCGGGCGTTATGATGAGAGGAGGAGGGCGAGAGAAACATGATCAAATTGGGTTTCTTTTTGCTGGTTATCGGTGCGAGCCTTCTGGTGCTCAGTTTATGTGAGCTCAACCCGGGCTCGGAATTTTCTTTTGTCGCTCTTTTGTCCGTCATATTTGCCAGCGAACTCCTCTTTCTCGGAGGAGTCCTCCTTTTGCTCGTATCCGTTCAGCAGATCCTCCGGGCGTGCGAGCGAAGCCTTTCCCTCAGCGGTCTCGCCCTCTGTGGCGTGTCCGTTATAGCCGGCGTATTCTGGTCGCTCGGACATTGACGCCGATAAAAATATAGAAGCACAGCTCTTTCAAGGTGGGGCGAGATGAAGAAAAGTCAGACATTTCGCGACTGCCTTAAATCGCTCGCTGGGGGTATCGTTTGCTTCGCGCTCGGCTACTGCGTAGCAATGGAAAGCAACGGGGAGTTCAACGCACTGATGTTCCTTGGCATTGCTTTGTGTATGGCAGCAACGACCTTCTTTGTCTCCATTCCGGTTTTGATCATCATTGGATTCGGCAGAAAGGGTCTGGCAATTGGCGGCCTTGCGCTCTGCTTCTTTTCCATAGTTGCTGGCATAATATGGCCGCTCGGGCCGCCGGGAGTAGAATAGGGACATGGACAAGATGAAGAGCTTTCTATGCTACGTAGGGATTTCATGGCTGATCGGGCTTTGCTACTTCTTTGTCACAGGGTTCTACTACTTTCGGCACAATCCGCCTGATGGGTTGTGCATCCTTCTCTTTGCGGCAAGCGTTTTTGCCGGGCTCATGCTCTGGCTCTATCCCGTCTTTGCGGCAAGCCGTCGCAGCCTCCGTCACGCTGGACTGGCGGTAGCCATGGCCTCTTTTGGCTTCGGGGTTCTTTGGTCCATGTGGCGGTGTTGATGGCATGAGTAAAAAGAACAGTGCGAGCTGCAGCCTAATCAACCGGCATGACATTTTTTTTCAAGGCGACCATCCAAACATTTTTCAGTTTGTCTGGATAGTCTTCCTGCATTTCATCGGGTTCGCTACGCTCGCGCTCTATTCCGTCTTCCTGGCTGGATACCGAAGCCTGGCCCACGGCGGCTCTGCCGTCGCCGCTCTGGCCTTTCTTGCAGGCATCATAACGGCTATGCTGGTGACTTGGGAGTGACGGACATGGAGAAGGATGCTCTCAACGGCTGGACACCCGAGCAAACCAGATGGTCAAACCTGGTAGCAGCCACTCTAGTTCTTTGTATGGCAGCCTACCTTGCATGGTCAGGACTTCCCAACGTCGCACTATTTTTTATCGGTGTCGCAGCATCGCTCTTTTGTAGAACATTTTTCCACTTGAGCCTTGTCTTTATCCTCATGTCCGCTGGAATCGGTTTCATAGTTGGACTGCCCTCTTGAGTCGTCCTTCTCGACTCCAGGCACAATCACCTCACCCAATTCAAAAACAACGCTACGCAAAAACTACCCGCACGAGACCGCAGCCGACTGCGACACCGGCAAGGCACCACCAGTAGCGCCATTCGCGTCAACGTGGAGCGGTGGCGAGGGCTATTAAAACGCCTCGTCCCTTTGGTAGTGCCTCCGAGTCCCGTGTTTGTCCGGGCTCGATCCGCTGCCACTGCCCGTTTGACGTCCTGCATATTGTATTGCCGCTGTAATCGGTGGGAGTCGTTTGCTCCTTGAAACGCCACAGGCTGGGGGGCTTGCTCATTTGTTAGATATTATGATAGTATTTCTAACAAATGGAGGACGAGTTCCATGAAAACAGCCGCAGCCATTAGAAAGAAGATCGAATCACTGCCCCTTGGGCAGCCCTTTGCCGTAACAGAACTCCTTCACCTCGGGACACGAGCAGCAGTAGACCAAGAGCTCTACCGGCTAACCAAGTCCGGAGAGATCTCCCGGGTATGCCGTGGCGTATATGTAAAGCCAGAAGAAAATAGGTATGTAGGGAAGATGATGCCGAGCGTCCAGGAAGTCGCTAAGACCAAAGCTAACGCGCTTGGGGTGAAGATTGGCATAAGCGGAGCGGAGGCTGCGAACCAGATGGGCTTTACGACACAGGTGCCGATGGTGCCCGTGTTCTACACAAATGGGAACCCCGCCAGCTTTAAAATTGGCAATCTGCCGGTCAGATTCAAGAAGGTTCATCCTAAGCAGCTGCAGCACGCGGGGACACGCCTGGGAACAGCGATAGCGGCCTTGTGGTACCTCGGGGAAGAGAACGCGAATGAAGAAGCTATATCTCGAATAGAGCAGCAGCTCTCCGAAGAAGAGTTCCATCAACTCCTTAAGTCAGCCGGCACACTGCCAGGATGGCTGGCCAGCAGGCTTTATCTGTACGGGAAAGGAGATCAGCACGTTGCCTGACGACTTTTTCCACCTGGATGCAAGCGACCGCCGCGCAATCTTGAACGATGCGGCGCAAAGACTTGGAAGGATTCCGCGGGTTCTAGAAAAGGATGTATGGGTCTGTTGGGCGCTCAACCACCTGTTCTCGATACAAGATAGAAGGCAAATGGCGTTCAAAGGAGGAACATCGCTTTCGAAGGTATATGGCGTTATTGATAGGTTCTCGGAAGACGTTGATGTCACAGTGGACTTTCAAGAGTCGGCACCCGGAGGGGAGCCCAACCGCTCGCAGGGAAAGAACTTCCGAAATATGGCAGAGAAGGGAGTTCAAGAATTCATCGAGACAAGAGTAATTCCCGTGCTTCAGAAAGAAGTCGACAAGCTCATCAATCATTCGCCGGTGATCTTGTACGAGAGAGCCGATGCATCTCTGACCGTGAAATACAAGACGGCACTTGACGAGCCAGGTACGGGCTATCTGGAAGACAAAGTCATGATCGAGTTTGGCGGGCGAAATCCAACAAATCCAAAGTCGCGACATCGAGTTGAAGCATATATCTCAAATTTCTACCCCGAAGTTTTGTTCCCTTCTGCGGACGTAGATGTGCTAGCAGCAGAGCGAACCTTTTGGGAGAAGGTGACCCTGATTCATGCAGCGATATCAAAAGGCAGGCTTGAGTCAAAAAAGAACCTACAATTTCGACACTGGCTCGATGTCTACGCTATGTCCAATACTGGCGTCTACACTCGAGCTCGCGCAGACATAGATCTGCTCCGCCGCGTCGCTGAGTACAAGAGGGTATTCTTCCCGTCCAAGGGAGTTGACTACACAGATTGCCTGACTGGCAAACTTCGACTGGCAGCAAGCTTGGAGAGTATGGTCAGAGAGATGGAGTCGGACTACAACAGCATAGGGGAAATGTACCCAGCCAATCCGCCGCTATTCTCGGACGTCCTATCCGCTATGGCAGAGCTCGAAAGCGAGATCAATAAGGCGGTCATGGATCATCAGTCGGATGACTAAGCAAGTCATCTAGCTGAGAGTCTCGATTTCGCAGTCCTCCATCTCGAAGACCCGGGCACCACCGTTCGAGCGCATTTGAAGAACTCGAAAGTTCCTCGCGGTTGGAGTCCCGACCAACCTAACCGCCACGGCTTCATTTGGATCAAAGCACGAGAGACAGAGAATCTGCTGGTTGTAATCACCCGCGGGCAGGCTGATCTCATACGATCCATTCTCTAGGCGAGCCATTTGTTCGGGCAGGATATCGACGTACATGGGAACAGGTCCTCCTTCGGGCGCTCAGTCATCTTACTACCCCTCGTAGGAGGTGTCAACGATCACTCGTCGGCTTCATGTAATCTGATTATGCGGGGGTCTTCGTTCCCGATCAGCCGCAACACCGCATCGTAGCACTTGTTTCCGCCCGAGCCGAACGAACGCATCTTCTCTTCGAGATATGACAGGGCGAGCCCCGAGACAAATCCGAAGGTAAACGAGACTACAAGCAGAACGGAAGCAGTACGGATCATGGCGCGGTCCCTGTGGCAGGAGGAGTCGTCATCCGTCCATTTTAAGGCCGGTCGTCCGGCTTGACGCGGGAGGTAAAATGAGAAGAGGAGGAGGGCGAGAAGTGGTCCGAATCGGTTTCATCGTCGTTTCTACGCTGGGCTTCATCTTGCTCGTTGCCGGCGTGGGGCTTTTCTTTGTGGGGGTCCTTCAGCCTGAGTTCAACATAATCTCTCTATTTGGAATACTAGGCTCTTTCCCCCTGATCGTTCTCGGCGTAGCTCTGCTCTTCCTTGGAGGCGCCTACTTGTCCTTCGCTATCTGCCGAAAATTTTACCGAACATGCAAACGCAGCCTAGCTATGAGCGGTCTCGCCCTCTGCAGCATATCCGCTATTGCCGGTCTGCTCTGGTCGCTCGGGCATTGACGCCGGGATTAGAATAGATGCACGCCTCGAGCAAGGAGACGAGATGAAGAAGAGCAAGTTGGCTCGCAACGGCGTGATTCTTTTGGTTAGCGGCGCTACTCTCCTGTTCGCCTGCTGGCTAAACTCGCACCTGATGTTTAGATCCCTGTTCGATCCGCTTACGGCAAGCCGCCGCAGCCTCCGTCATGCTGGACTAGCAATCGTCATTTGGTCCTTCCTTGCTGGCATGGCGACCGCTCTTATGAGCGTCCGGTGTTGATGGAATGAGCAGGAAGGACAGCGCGAGCTTCGGTAGTTATGCCCGACAAGTAATGCGGGCGATGAGTCGACTGTTTGGATTCTTGTTTCTCATTTCCTTGTTTTATTCGATTGTGACTTTCATCTCTAGATGGCTTGTCTGGGGAAGCTGGCAACCGTCTTGCACGATTTCGCTAATGGTCGCGGTGCAAATTCTTCTTACCTATCTTATTCTCTTCGCGGCTCTGACCATCGGTACCTCTACTCTTCTTTTGCCCTTCTATCCCATCTATGCAGCCGGGCACCGAAGCCTCACCCGTGCCGGTATGGTCCTCGCCGCCCTGTCATTTCTAGCGGGCATCGTAACCTCTATGATGGGAGCCTGGGGGTGACGATGGAGAAAGTCAACACGCCCAAACGAACCAGCCCGCCAGATCCCATAACTGACCTCTGGCAGCACTATCCTTGGGCTACGGCGACTCTCGTACTTTGTATCGGTGTCATTCTTACGTGGCGTGGTAATTTTTGCGCTGCTCTAGTCCTCATCGGCATCGTGGTGGCACAGTTCTTTAGGTCCTTTCTCCAAACCGCATGTTGTTTCTGGAGAGCAGAGATGGCGTGCAAGTATTAGGGCGTGAAGAATGGGTGCCCAGTGAGAAGCTAAGCACCACCGGTAGCGCCACACTGGGAATGACGATGAGGGCGGCTGCGTGGATATTCAGAAAGCGGGGCGGCCGCTCGAAACGCTCCACTGGCGAAATGAGGAGACACTGGACTTTGCGAGCTGACGCCAGACCCCGGTCACTCAACCTGCCACACGCGCAATTTTCCCTAAAGCAAAACCCTTGGGACACAAGGGCTCGCGAAGAATATGGGGCAAGCGAGGGGAATCGAACCCCCGAATGCTGGAACCACAATCCAGTGCCTTAACCTCTTGGCTACGCCTGCCATAGACTCCCAAATTATACAGAAAAGCCGGGAGCGGCCAAACCTGACCCGGCTGTTCTATTAAGAAGGTTTTGACGAGATAGCCGAAAGCTCAAGCAGCGCCGAAAAGCGCAAAGACCAGGGGCAGGCCGCGGGCTAACAAACCGCCAATCACGAAGGCACAGAGCCAGGAGCCGACCCATATGGTCGTGGCTACCACCGGACCGCGCTCTTTGATCATGACGCCCACGGTGGCGATACAGGGGACGAACAGGGTGATGACGATCATGGCTGTGACCGCCTGGACCGCCGTCAGCGGCACTTCTGTGAGCCCGAAGGAGGCGAAGTCCCGGCGAACAATTCCGAGGATGAAGGTCGTGGCAATCCGCGGATCGTTCGGCAGATTCAGCCAGTGGACGACTATCGGATTGAGAACCGAGATAAACCAGTCGAGCACGCCCAGCATTTGCGCCACCGTCACCACCAGACCGGCAAGGATGAACATCGGTGTCGCTTCTTTGAGGAAGTTCCAGGATTTCTTCCAGGTCTTCTTCAAAACATTGTCCATACGAGGCAGGCGCATGGGCGGCAGATCGATCATGAGAGCCTGGGACTTGCCCGGCAGGATCATATTGAGCAGCACCCCGGTGCCGGCGAGAATACCGAAGACGACCACGCCGTAGACGGTCCAGGCAAGCAGCCCGCCGGTACGTGCCAGGGTACCCGAGACCACACCCAGTTGCGCCGAGCAGGGAATCGCCACGCCCAGAAGCGCCGTGGCGATGAGCTTCTCTCTATTGCTTGTGAGCAGCCTGGTGGTGATGGTAGCCATGGTGACACAGCCGAGACCGAGAATCAGCGGGATAATCGCCCGACCGTTGAGCCCGATGCGATTCATCATCCGATCGACCAGCACCGCCAGTCGAGGCAGATAGCCGGAGTCTTCGAGAAGCGACAGCCCGAGATAAAATCCAAGCACCAGGGGAAAAAGCAGACCGAGCAGATAAGTGACGGTGAGAGTCACCACCCCGTATTCGCCGACCAGAAGATTGCCCAGCATACCGAGAAGATTGTGCCGGTACTTCCAGAAATCGAAGGTCAATTTGTCGCCGGTGACCTTGCCGGAAGCAGCATCGAGACTGGCAGCCATGGATGATTCCGCCAGGGTGCCCGAGGGGAATGCGAATTCTCTGTCACCAACCGTGATATCACAGGGAAAGACGTTGGCTGCCAGACGTCTGACATTGGGCTCGTAGTAGACTTTCATGATCTTGTTTTCGGTTATGTTCACAAGATCGCCGGCGATCCAGATGCCGAGCATCTGGTAAAAGATCAGATAACAGACTACCGAAGCAATACCGGCGCCATAGACAGGATGAAGAAGAGTCCGCCCGAGCTTCACCGAAAAGCGGGCGCCGGTGGATGTCTCCGCCACACAGGTCTCGACTATATGATCGGCTCTGACTCGGCGGGCACCATAGATACCGGCACGATCCGGCTCGATCTTCCCAGCCTCCGGCGTAGACTCGTGAGCGAGATCAGCCAGAGTGACCTCGTCTCCTTCCAGGGCCAGCACCGCTTTAGGGCGCGCGATCCCGGTCTTGAGAATGGCTTGCAAACGCTCTTCCAGACAATGAGTGGTTATCCCGGCTCTGGCATTTTCAATAGCCGGAATAATCTCGGCAATCCCTTTACCCTCTACCGCCACGCAGGTGAGCACAGGTATCCCGAGTTCTTCCTCGAGACGGGGCAGGTCGATCTTGACCCCTCTGCTCAGAGCCTCGTCCCATTGATTGATCACCAGGAGCATGGGATAGCCCATATCAATAGTCTGAAGAGTGAGAAACAGGTCACGGTCCAGGCTGAGAGCCGAGACTACATTGATGACTATGTCGGCTCTCAAGATCAATTTGCGAGCGATTCGCTCTTCGTCGTTGAGGCTGGCTATGCCATAGACGCCCGGGGTATCGCAGAGGTTGTCCTCGCCCATCGCCCCTGTGGCGACGTCGATCGTGGTCCCCGGATAGTTCGATACATCGGCGGAGAGACCGGTTAGAGCGTTGAAGATGACTGATTTGCCGACATTCGGGTTACCGGCCAGGGCAATATGACGAGCGCGCTCGCTGGTTCTGTCTTCGGCCCCGGGTCTGGTCGACTCCTCGAGGCGCCAGCGCGTAGGAGCTGTCATCGCAACTGGTCTCCGGTATCTAATTGAGAAATTTTAGCAGTAAAAACGCCCCTCTTCCGATAATGTAAAGAGTTTGGCTCTTATTAATAGAATTACTGCTTCAATTTGTTTTCATATGTAGTCGGCCCGGCCCCGGAGGCATCGTGCTCAGTTCGACTCCCCAAAACAGCATCTCCCGCAAAGCTCTGGCTATAGCCCAGGCACTCCTGCTTATGGCAATGACCCTCGGACTGCCCGTATTGCCGGCGGAAGCAGCCTCCCCGGTAGATTCGGGTAGAGCGGCGGTGAGGCTCCCCAACGGGCTGCGAGTGGTGATCGTCGAGGAGAAAGCCCTGCCGGTGGTCTCCTGCCAGCTCTGGTACAGGGTGGGCGCCAGGCATGACCCCCAGGGATTTCGCGGTACATGTCACGTCATCGAGCATGTTCTCGAGAACAAACAGCTCCACAACAACAAAGACAAAGTCACCAGCCTCATTAGCAGTGCTGCCCGGTTCGATGCTTTCACCAGTGACGACTTCACCGTTTTCGTCTCCAATGTTCGCCCGTCCGATCTGGAGACGGCAATAACCCTCCAGGCAGCAAGGTTCAAGGATCCGAACATCTCCCAGGGTATGCTCGACGGCGCCGCGGCCCAGGTAGTCGAGGAGATTCAATCCGAAAAGCTGTCTCCGGAGAACACTCTTTCGAGAGAAGTTCGAGGGGTGGCTTATAGCCGGCACCCTTACGCATTCACTCCCACCGGCAGCCAGGATGACGTGCGAAGGCTCACGCCCAGTGTCGTTCAGGACTTCTACAATCGCTATTTCGAGCCCGGCAACGCCACCCTCGTCGTTTGCGGCCGGCTCAACGCCGCCCCCACCCTGGCTGCGGTCGGGCGGTTGTTCGGTCCCCTGGCGAAGGGCAAAGAGATAGCAGGAGCTCAAGAGGAAGTCCCGGAACCGAAACAAGAAGGGGAAAGACGGGTTTATCTAAAATATCCCGGTGAGGTCGACCAGCTTTTCATAGCTTTTCACACACCCGGCATCGGGCACCCGGACGCACCGGCCCTGGCGGTGCTCGAATCGCTTTTGAATAACGCCAATAACGGCATACTCAAACGCCGTTTTATCGACTCGAGACTATGCCAGGCAGCCACGGCTTCTTTCGAGTTTCGCAAGAGCCCGGGGCTGACTACCTTTCATCTTGTAGGCAACAAGGATGTCGGCTCCACCGGCATGCTCAACGAGGTGGACAAGCTATTCAACGACATCAGGCAGGTGACGCCGGAGCCCGGCACCCTGGAGCGTGCGCAGAATCGCACCGCCTTCAAATACTATCTATCCCGCACCGGACCATATAAGACCTCCTACCAGCTCGGGCTCTTCGACGCCCTGGGTCACTTCGAGCTTGCCGAAGCCTGGCCCGAAAGAGTGAAGGCGGTCACAGCCGAGAAAGTTAAAGAAGTAGCAGAACGCTATCTGCAAACAAACAATCGCAGCGTCGGCTTTCTCGTAGCCGAAAAGGGAGCACCGCCGCCCAAGCCGTCTCGCGACCGGACAGCACACGATCACGATTACCCCCGAATGGAACGCGCCAGCTTCGAAGCCGATCGAGGAGCTTTGCTGGCAGCCGATACCAGGCTGGCAAAAACTCCTCCTCCCCTGAGCAAGTTACCCGTCAAACCGGCAGCAGCCAAACCTGCGGCACCGGCAGCAGCCAAACCCGCGGCTCCGGCAGCTAAATCTGCTTCACCGGCGGCTAAATCTGCTTCACCGGCGTCGCCGGCAGCTCCCACCAAGCCCGGGGCGGCTTCTACAAAGCCCGCCGCTACAAGCAAGCCCGCAACGCCGGCGGCAGGGCAGCATCATCACGCACCGCATACGACACCAGCCCATCACCATCATCACACCGGCGGAACACCTGCAGGAAAGCCGCCGGCTGCTGCCGCAGCGCTACCGCCCTATGATCTGGCGAGCATCGTGAGCACCAGAGAATTGCCTTCCGGGATCAAGCTGATTGTGCTTCCGGTTCGCACGAGTCCTGTCGTTCATATAGAAGGGATCATCAAAGCAGGCTCCGCCTACGATCCAGTAGACAATCCCGGACTCAGCGAGCTCAATGTCGCTCTCATGAACGGCGACTCCACCCCGATAAGCCGGAGCAAATCGGAGCTTCACCAGGCAAACCGCGGACTGGGACCGGAAGATCAGATTGTCTTCAGCCCCGGACTCAACGATATCTCCTTCAAGACTCGTTGCCTGGCCAAAAACGCCGCGGTTCAACTGAAGCTTCTTTCCCACCACCTGACCAGACCGCTTCTCACCGAAGCATCCATGGAAGCTGCCGTAAAGAGGGTAAAGGATCTCAGCGAGAATACTCATAAAGATCCATCCGGGCTGGCTGAAGAATTCCTGCTGCGCAATCTGCTCGCCAGCAAGTCACCATATGCGCCACCGGAGATCCACAAAAAGCTCAAGTCCATCGAAAGCGCGAAGATGGACGAAATTGCCGAATTCAGACAGAAACACCTGGTGCCCTCGTCCACCACCATAGTAATGGTCGGCGATATCACCCTCGAGACCGCCACCCAGCATGTCGAGAGCGCCTTCAAGAACTGGCAGGGCAGCCCTCAAACCACCAGCCCGGCAGTGGAGGCCAACAAGAAAAAGGTCCTGAAAGTCGTGGTATCCGCCCATGACTCCACAGAGCTCAATCTGACCGTGGGAAGGCTCCTGGAGAATCCCGAAGCGACGGACTACACCAAGTTGCTCCTGGTGGATTCGATGCTTTTCAAACATCCCCTTTATGCGAGACTCAAAAAGAAAGGGGGCAGGATCTGTAACGTCAAAGGAGCTACTGCAAGCTCGATGGTTACGCCCCTGAGCTCGAGAACCGCCTGGTCGCTCTCGGTGAACGGGCCATCATCGGAAGCCGCTCCGCTTTTCCGGGAGCTCAAAGCCGGTCTCAGCGAGTTCACTCGCCGGGGCTTCAGCAAGACCGAGCTGCAGGAGATGCGGCAGTATGTCTCGGGCAATATCCTTCTGGAGCGTCTGAGCAATATAGACAGCGCCGGGAGCAGCCTGCTCGAGGCGGTGAGACTGGGGCGGAATCCTTCTTTCTGGACCGAGATCGACGGTTTTCTCAAAGCCACGGACCTGGATGACCTCAATCTTTATATATCGGAGGAGCTCAAGCCGGACGAGTCCGTCCTGGTAGTCACCGGTGAGAAGAGGACCCTCAGAGAAGCCCGTAACTTCAAGCTTCAGTGACCTCATGGCAGCCTCAGATTAATTGGGCTCAATGAAAAAAGGAGAGCTCTGGAGCCCTGTTAAGCCCGTCTCACAATTGCCTGGAATCGCCAACTATATGCACCTTGCCAGATTCGCATATGCTCTCTATTTCTCACCTATTTAAGCGATCGGTCCAGATTGGCAGAATTGGTTATTCGGCAAAATAGCAGGAACAATGGCACTTTTCTTATGAATCGGCAATATTGACCCGGGGTGCAATTGTAAAGCAGTGGGGAGTTGTCAATTATTTAATCTCACCCGGCCTAAACGCCCTTGTACCCAGTGATTCCGGCATTCCAGCCCAGCTTCGAACCCGCAACCCCTTTCACAGTGGCGCTTTTGGCGATCGGCACCACAATTGACTTTCCAGGAGCAAATCGCTAATATGCGACCCGAAGCCCAAGTTCTGCGTCCAGGCAGATAAAGCGCTCATTCGAAATAACTGAGACGTTTTAGTAACGAGTCCTGACTCAAGGTAAGCAATGGTAGAACTAACAGAGCCGACCACAGACACCACAGACACCTTCGTCGAAGCGTCCGTACCGGAGAGCGAGCAGATACACGAGCTCGTCAGGGAGTCCGACACCATCCCGCCGGTCCCGGTCCCCATGCCGGTAGCTTCCGACACGGTGATCACCGGATCGCATCCTGTGGTCCCACCCCAGACTACTGTATACAGCACCAGCTCGCGGAAGCCCACCGGAGAGGTGGAAGCTCCTCGCACCGATGAGCTCGAAGCCCTCTGGCCCGGCGTGCACCATGAATTCATCCAGCCGGTGAAGCGCACACCCAGCTTCTATATGATGCTTGGTTTCATCGGCGGTGCCGTTGTGTCACTCATCGGCGTCTGGGGATATTCGGCCGTGTCCACCCAGGTCGCCATCAATCAAGCCGGCGCAGACAAGCCCATAGTCGTAGCCAAAGAAGAGCAGAAGCCCGAAGAGCAGCCCCTCACCTCCAAGAATGTCGACCCGACATCGGCCCTGGTTCCGATCAGCAACACCTACGAAGTGAAAGCCGGCGACACCCTGGTATCTATAGCGATCAAGAACTATAGAAGAGTGACGCCCCGCCTGGTCGACCAGATTGTCGAAACCAACGGTCTGAAAAACGCCAACGTTCTCAATCTCGGTCAGACCCTGAAGCTGCCGACCTACAGACCGCAAGCCAGCAAGATTGCTGCTACCGAAACAGAAAAAATCAATTGACCGCCGAGCCCATCGCCTCCAAGCAACAAAAGGCGAGCTCTCTGACCGTCAATGATCTGTTCGACAGGCTGTCTGAAAAAATGCCGGCTTACGAAGTCCGCCAGCCTCAGCTCGACATGGCGCAGTCGATCAAATACACCATCACAGCCGGGAAGACCGGGATTTTCGAAGCCGGCACCGGTATCGGAAAGAGCCTGGCCGCAATTATTCCGGCGGCCCTTTCAGGGAAGCGCGTGGTGGTATCCACTGCCACCATTTCTCTGCAAGAGCAATATATAAAGAAGGACCTTCCGGTTCTGCAGGAGGCCCTGGATCGTGGTCTCGAGATAGCGATCATGAAAGGGCGGGGCAATTATGTAGGTCTTAGACGCTTTCAGGAGCATCTGCAAGAGCAGGCCATAGACAACGAGCTGGTGGACTGGATCAACGAGTCCCTCACAGGCGATCTTGCCGAGCTCGATTTCATGCCCGATTACGAGACCTGGTACGAGATCAGCTCCAGCTCCGACGACTGTCTGCGCAACAAGTGCCCGAATTTCGCCACATGCTTTTATTTCGGAGCCCGCCGTCAGGCGGAGAGAGCCGATATCCTGGTGGTCAATCATTCTCTCTTGCTTGCCGACGCTGCCTCCCTCGGGGGCATCCTGCCAAAGTATGAGGTCCTGATCGTCGACGAGGCTCATCACCTTGCTGCCATCGCCACCGATACCTTCAGCACCTCGATCAGCAATTTCGGCGTCAAGCGCCTGGCCAGCAGAGCCCTCAAGAAAGTCCGCGCGCCGGTGGGTCTGGTGGACCATGTGCAGGCGGATGCCCACGATCTTTTCGATTTCCTGTCCAGAGAAGTACGTTTCAAGAAGACCAGGATGCGCGATCCGGTGGAAGAAGCGATGCCCCTGCTCGCTTCTTTGACTGAGCTCAAAGAGTGGCTGGACAACCAGGGTTTCGAGGACGTGCTCGATATCGATATGGCCAGAGACAGGCTCAAACTGAAAGCCAAGTCCCTCTCCAGCACCATCGACAAATATCTGCACTGTCTCGGTCTTCTCCGGGAGCCCAGCCTCGACTGGGTCGTCTTCGTTGACAGGCAGGAAGGCGCCCGGGGCAAGGTCGAAGTGGCGGCGGCGCCTCTAGACGTCTCGCACTATATCGAAGATGCGCTTCTTTCTAAATCCGGACTGGAGACCACCATATTCATGTCCGCCACCCTGGCTACCGCCGGTTAGGATCCCTTCGGATTCTTCAAGTCTTCGGTGGGTATCGAAGGTCCTGTGGTCCAGGATCAGTATCCGAGTCCTTTCGATTTCCCCAGACAGTCCATCCTCTATCTCCCGAAGGGTCTGCCGAACCCCAACTCCCAGGAGTTCCTGCCCGAAGCCTGCCGGTATATCGAAGAGATACTCGAAGCGAGCAGCGGCCGGGCCTTCGTCCTCTTCACCAGCCGCTATGCCCTCAATACCGCCTATGATACTATCGCCGATCGCCTGCCCTATGAAAGCAGACGACAGGGAGACATGCCCCGGGGCAAGCTCCTGGACTGGTTCCGCAGCACGGACAATGCCGTGCTCTTCGGCACCTCGAGCTTCTGGGAAGGCGTCTCGGTGGACGGCGAGCAATTGAGCTGCGTGATCATCGATCGTATTCCATTCCAGGTCCCGGATGATCCGGTGTACGAAGCCCGGTGCGAAAAGATGAAAGAGGACGAGGAGAAGAACTGGTTCGCCGACCTCGCTCTACCGCATGCCACCACCAGGCTCAAACAGGGCGTTGGCAGGCTGATCCGCACCCAGGAAGACCGGGGAATGGTCGCCATTCTCGATCCCCGCCTGACAGAGAAATTCTACGGACGCAAAATCATCCAGTGCCTGCCGCCCATGCGACTGACTCATTCCATGGATGACGTGAAACGATTCTTCGGCGAATAACTCAGTTTCTGAGCTTGCTTTTAAGCCTGCTCCACAGGCGGTGCCTGGGACTCTTCCTCGTCGGAATCTTCAGGATCCGTGTAGCTATCAAGAGGAATTCCCTTGATAACGAAAAGAGAGATGTCAGACTGATCCACCAGATAATCGACTATCGGATCGGTGCGCATCAGGAAGACGTTCTTTTCCTTGGGATCCGAGGCGCCGACGAAAATCAGATCGGCCTTCAACTCCCGGGCGAAAGTGAGAATCGTATCTCCCACGGCGCCCATCCGGACCTCGCCGCTGGCTTTGACACTCATGCCTTTGAGCTGCTCGACCATATTCTCTATATGCTGGTTCGCCTTGTCCTGCGGCCGGCCGGAGGAAATGAGCTGAGCGATGACACCGACCTTGCTGGGGTCGGGAATCACTCTGAGAAGCACAACTTCGGCATCGAGAGCGCGAGCATGGCGGCCCGCGGCAGCGATGAGCCTGGCGCTCTTTTTAGGCGTTGTCACTGCTACCAGGAATTTCAACTTGCTAAGTCCTTCCATCATGCATGCCAGACAGCACGTATTATGATATAGCTTAAGGCCGATAATGCAACCGCCACCGGCACGGTGAGAACCCAGGCGAGCACGATCAACCAGAGAGTCTTGGGATTGAGCTTCTCTCTGCCATGAACCGGAATTGTTCCACCGGCTACCGCCGAGCTCAGGGTATGAGTGGTGCTAATTGGCGCACCATAAGTGGAGGCTACCAGAATAATCAGAGCGGTGCTCATGGAGGCACCGAAGCCCTGGGAGTGACTGAGGCGCTCCCGGCTGATCTTGGTGCCGACAGTGCGGATGATCCGCCAGCCTCCGATCACCGTGCCCAGCCCTATGGCGGTGGCGGCGCTGACCATGACCCAGAGGGGCACTTCATTTATCTTATAACCGAAGGAAGCGAAATGGGTGGCTAGAATAAGGGTAATGATCCCCATGGTCTTCTGCCCGTCGTTGCTGCCATGGCTGAAGCTGACAGCGGCACTGGAGAATATGTGGAGCCAGCGCATGGCTGGAGACTGAGCCTGCTTGGAGCCCGGAGTCTTGTCCTTCTCTTTGGACAGCTTCAAAGAAACCCAGGTCATCAGGGCGCCGGCGCCGAAACCCACGATGGGCGAGATTAGAAGAGCAAGAAAGACCTTCTCGAGCTCGTGCCATTCGACACCCTCGAGACCGGCAGCGGCGATGCCCGCGCCAAAGAGACTGCCTATCAGGCAATGCGAAGAGCTTACCGGAATCCCGTACCACCAGGTGATCAGATTCCAGATCAGAGCCGCCACCAGCACTGCTACCACGATGGGCAGGGTGACGGTCTCCGGCGGGATAATCTTGGTGATCACCTGTGCAACGGCGGTGCCGACTACCACGGCACCGAGGAAATTCAAGATACCGCTCATGACGATAGCGACGCCGGGTTTGAGGGCCTTGGTATAGATGACTGTAGCGACGGCATTTGCCGTATCGTGAAAACCATTGACGAAGTCGAAGCCCAGGGCCAGGACGATGGCGATAACGGCTACGATTGTCTCGACGTTCATAAAGTCGCTCTTGAAAAAATGTCTCGAGCCTTCCTCGATAGAATCCGCTCATGATGACATATCAGGACGCCACAGTATCAACGTCACGGTTAAGGCGGCTTTAACCCTCAGTCCTGACAACTCAAACCGTAACAAAATCAGGTATTTCATCGAGTCATTCGAACTCGATTTACCTTTACAAGCCCGTATTCGTTTCCATGGTGATAGGATACGAGGTCTTCTAAACTAACCATTCCAATGGTTCCCGGGGAAATAAGATGTTAAGAGCGCTTTTACTGGTCTCCCTTCTGCTTTCGACTTGTTTTGTCCGTCCGGCTCTGGCCGCGGATAAGACTGAGGAGAGCAAACCCAATATCGTCATTATCTGGGGCGATGACATCGGTCAGAGCAATGTCAGCGCTTACACCCTCGGGCTCATGGGTTACAAGACCCCGAACATCGACCGTCTCGCCAGAGAAGGCACGATGTTCACCGATTATTATGGCGAGCAGAGCTGCACTGCCGGACGCGCCGCTTTCATCACCGGACAGTGCGTATTCCGCACCGGTCTCAGCAAGGTCGGCATGCCCGGCGCCGCTCTGGGAATGCGCCCGGAAGATCCGACCATCGCCGAGCTCCTCAAGCCCCTTGGCTACAGCACCGCCCAGTTCGGCAAGAACCACCTGGGCGACAAGGACGACATGCTGCCCACCAACCACGGTTTCGATGAGTTCTACGGAAACCTCTATCACCTGAACGCAGAAGAAGAGCCGGAGCTGCCCGATTATCCGAAAAATCCCGAGCTCAGGAAGAAATTCGGTCCCCGGGGAGTCATTCATAGTTTCCACATGCCCGACGGTAGCCAGAAGGTCGAAGACACTGGTCCTCTGACCAAAAAACGCATGGAGACCATCGACGACGATGTCGCCAGCCGTTCGGTCGACTATATCGCCAAGCAAGCCAAAGCCAAGAATCCCTTTTTCGTCTGGGTGAATTTCACCCACATGCATTTTCGCACTCATCCCAAGCCCGAGAGCGTCGGTCAGTCCGGGCGCTGGCAGAGCGAATATCACGATGTCATGATCGATCATGACCGCAATGTCGGCTCGATCCTCGACAAGCTCGACGAGCTTGGCATCGCCGACAATACCATCGTCATGTACGGCACCGACAACGGTCCTCACATGAACACCTGGCCCGACGGAGCCATGACTCCCTTCCGCAACGAGAAGGACACCAACTGGGAAGGCGCTTATAGAACCCCCGCCTTCATCCGCTGGCCCGGTCATATCAAGGCCGGCGTAGTCTCCAACCAGCTCATGTCGCACCTCGACTGGATGCCCACCCTGGTTGCCGCAGCCGGCGACCCGGATGTCACCGACAAGCTCCTCAAGGGCTACAAGATCGGCGACAAGACTTTCAAAGTCCACCTGGACGGCTACAACTGCCTGCCCTATCTGACAGGAAAGACAGAGAAATCCCCCCGGGAGAATTTCTTCTATTTCTCCGATGACGGCGAGCTCACCGCACTCCGTTATGACAACTGGAAAATGGTCTTCGCCGAGCAACGCAAGCCCGGCACCCTGGCCGTCTGGGCAGAGCCTTATACGCTCCTGCGCTGCCCGAAGCTCTTCAACCTGAGAACGGATCCTTATGAGAGAGCGGACATCACATCCAACACCTACTGGGACTGGTATCTCAATCACGCTTTCGTGATGATGCCTGTTCAGCACTATGTGGCCAACTTCCTCTCCACTTTCAAGGAATATCCGCCCAGACAGAAAGCCGCGAGCTTCACTATCGATCAGGTGATGGACAAGCTACAAACACCCCAGGGCGGGCGCTAGATACGGTGCCGTCGTGAAGCCGGCCGCCAGAAAAGCAGGTCTATCGACCATAGCAAATCTAGTGACAGTGGCAGTGGTGCTCCTGAGCACCGGTCTTGCCGGCATAGCTGCAGAGAAAGGCGAATATGACGGCATGGTAAAGATCCCGGCAGGGGAATTCACCATGGGCGGTGTCGGACCATATGCCCGGCGTGATGAGTTGCCCAGGCACAGGGTAAAAATCGACAGCTTCTACCTGGACGCGACCGAGGTCACCAATGCCCGGTTCCGGCAATTCGTGGAAGCCACCGGCTATGTCACCACCGCCGAGCGCAAGATCGACTGGGAAGAGCTGAAAAAAGGGGCGCCGCCCGGTACGCCGAAACCACCTGATGAGAAGCTGGAGCCCGGCTCCATGGTTTTCAAGGAACCGACCGAGCCGGGTCCCATGGACTATCACCGGTGGTGGCACTGGGTAAACGGTGCCGACTGGCGGCACCCGGACGGTCCGGATAGCTCCATCCAGGGCAAAGAGAACCACCCCGTGGTTCACATATCCCTGGAGGACGCCCGGGCTTTCGCGAGCTGGGCCGGCAAGCGCCTGCCCACC
>JAGQHH010000109.1 GCA_020431945.1 Cyanobacteria bacterium HKST-UBA02
AGATAATGAATTCTAAATTGTCGACGATACTTCTGCCAATTTTCTTCCGAGGTACCAGCCTCCACCCACGAGACAGCTGCCTCGCTATTAGCCAATGACCAAGCGGTAAAGATCGTGAACTCAAGTGCTCGCCGAAGTTTGCTATACATATCTAGATGATGGCCCCGCAAGAGCGTAGTAAATCCCGTGGTCAGTTCCCTTCTTCCGATCAATGTCGACTGAAGTAGAAGCGCATCACCGAGGTGCCTACTGTCCTGCACGAAGGCCCAAAGAGATTCGATATAACCGGAGTAGCAATCAATCAGCCGATGAACCCAATCAGCCTTGTTGTCGATATAGGCCAGATGCTTATCAATCACAAGATCTTCTACCGCAAGTACGGCTTCAAGACTAGCATCGCTCCTAGAGAAAGTATTGCGGGCAGATATCTCAGATCGATAGCAATTGTGATTGCTTACGGTCACGTTTTCACCCTGATCTACCGAAGAGCCACACTCAAATCGAGTTTTAACACCCTTGGAGTGTTCACTGCGTTCATATGATTTGGCACCGCAAAAGGGACAAGAGTTCATGCGCTGTTCCCTGTCAGAGCTACAAGTAATGTAGCACGTAACTAGCTTGGAAACAATGCGCTGACAATGTTGAGCCTCGCACCAAAGATCTGGCCAGAGCAACTTCGAATTACCTTCCCTGCAAAGACTCTAGTTCCCCATCGTTAGGTTCCGGTAATCCAAACCAGGACATCCTTAACACTGTCAGGAGTAAAAGCACCAGCTTCCTTGGGGCATTCGTACTAGACGAACGCGCCCGGGGACTAGTTGATTCTTTATGGTGTCGGCAGGCATTGTCAGCGATCCAGGAATCCCCTCAACGACTGCAGGCGGCGATGACTTTCAGAAAGTAATTCTCGAGCAACGTTTTATATCCGAACATTACTGACCTTGCAACTGGAGTAAATGTCATCTCTGTGGGTTCTTTAGCCCGTAGCAGCGAAAGCCATGAGGAACATTGACACTAAGGACGACGGGTAGTAAAAGGCGCACCCTCATACGGACTTCACCGTTCACTAAATGCGGTTTGGTCGACTCAAATGGAGATGGTCTTAGACGCATGATAAAGCCAGATGTTGTAGCTGTCGGAGGAAACTTTTGGGATACAAATGATCCGCTCTTATGGGAGAGAGCTATGCAGTTGTGTTCAGTTCTTGAACGCAGCTTCCGTCCAGTCGAACCGCTCCGATATGGCATATGACTTCATTGTCGGACTCTTCCAGATACCAATTGACTTGGATTCCATATTTCGCCAGCGCGAAACAATGACGTGTGCCTCCGTTCTCTCTGAATACCTTCCTTGGAAGGTTTATAATTGTTGCACCGTGGTAATACTTGAGCACTCCGTTCTTAAATACGAAGTCTTTTGTTGTGGTAGAGAGAGCTTCTGCATGCTTTAGATCTTCTAGCTCATCTAACGACAGTCCTATGCAGACATCATTTGCTACTATGCCTGAATGTTCGTCGAAGTTTTTTAAAACCTCCTGAAGTTTCTCTTCAACAAGTCCTGTAGTTGCGTCGACTAATAAGACTCCATCGCTTGTACTGGTAGTTCGTTTAGACTTTACTTCAACATCCGCAAACAAGGCACTATATATATGCTCATTTATTCTGTTTTTGAATATGTTTGAAAGTCGCTCGAGTCCCTCTTGCTTTGAGAAAATAAGTTTATCGAAGTCGAGTATCCTGCCGTCCAAAGTTTGGAATTCGTCGGATTGATAAATTTCAACAAAATGTCGAAGTGGCAATTGTTCAATGGCGGCCTCTAGTTTCGACTTTACGGATCTTGAAATGGAAAGACTGCTGTCAACGGCCTTGATTTCATTGCCAGGCAATCGATTCGGAGACTCTGTAAGTCGGTAAATTCGATTGAATGCAAGGTCTGTTGAGTCAATTTTGAGAAGCTTATATGGATTAACATCTTTGACCTTATATGAAATCAGTTGTTTCGTTTGATTGCTTGCGAATACCTCTACAAGGATTTCGTCCAAAAGGGTTTCTTCCATCAAACCGAGGTTGTGCTTATGGATTAAGCAGTTAATTGTGAACAGCTTTTCTCGTTTACCTGGTAGCAGTCTCTTTGGTCCTATTGAATTTGTAGCGGGAGGATACACAAAAGACATAAGTGTACTGGTATCGTGAGTAGTACTACGAGAGGAATCATTGGCGTTTCCCGTGGACAGAAGCCCTCGCGGCACCTTTACTACTATTTCGTAGTCTGTTACATCTCTTGATAGTGCATTCTGTGCAAAAACAGTGAGTGTAAATCCCCATTGCTCCTTGCTGATTTGTTGTTTTTCGAATGTGAACTCGCAGTCTACTGTTACTGCGCTACTTTCTGGAGTCGGTGTTTCTGCAGTTTGCTTTGGACCTAATGGTATTTGTGGAAGGGCGTCTGTCGTTCTCATCCATCCAGGCCGATGGGTGTTCAGAATTAACTCATTAAGTGATGCTGTAACATTCGCCTTAAGCGCATCTGCATTGTTCCAGAAATTCACCATGCGCTGTTTGACTAAGTTTTTGAACTCGTTTAGTTCTTTCACATTTTCTTTGTCTACTAGGTTTGCTGGCCAGCTAGCATTGCTATCAATTACGAAGGCAGCGACAGGAATGTTCTTCTCTACGGCGTATTCATACTCCAACTGAGTGTAGCTAATCTTCTTCGTTGGATGGAGCGAACCATAGGAGTGAGCCAATATTACGATATAGTAGTCGCATTCATTCAGTTTTCTTGGAGGTCCCCCGAAACGGTAGACAGTGCGTCTAGGAAAAAGTCGCTCTTCGTGAAAAAATACGGAGGAGCGCAAAAATGGCTAAACGACCCAAATCTAGCGGATATACAAAAGAGTTCCAAGAGAACGCCGTGAGGCTGGCAATTAGTCCAGGTCGATCGGTTGCATCTGTGGCCCTAGAGCTTAAAGTACCTGCTTGGAAGCTCAGAAACTGGGTCCAGGCACACAAGCAAAAGCTAGAAAGGAGTTCTGAGGTGGACGAATTGATACGGCTTCAGAACGAGCTCAAAGAAGCAAGAGAAGAAATCGAGATCCTAAAAAAGGCCGCAGCGTACTTTGCGAGAAGCCACAAGTAAAGTACGCTTTCGTGCGCCAGCAGCGAGAGAACCACAGCATTCAGAAGCTCTGCAATGTGCTGGAGGTATCTCGCCAAGGCTACTACAAGTGGCTGAAGAGGAAGGTCTCTCCGGCGCAGGAGCGCCGAGCCAGGCTCCTGCAGCGAATCATGGAAATCTTCGAAGCATCCAGGCAGACATACGGCTGCCCGAGGATCTACCAGCAGTTACGCCAGGAGGGCTTCAGGTGCGGTCACAACACCGTAGAGCGACTGATGAGAGAGCACGAAATCAGACCTCGGACAAAACGCAAATTCAAGACAACGACGGACTCAAAACACAATTTGCCAATTGCGCCGAACGTTCTTGAACGGCAGTTTTCTGCCGAAGAGCCTGACGAGGTCTGGGTGAGCGATATAACCTACATCCCAACGGCGCAAGGTTGGCTTTTCTTGTGCGCCTTCATCGACCTCTACTCCAGAATGGTAGTGGGCTGGTCGATGGCGGACAACATGAGAGCTGATTTGGTCCTGGACGCCTTCAGGATGGGTCTGAAGCGACGAGGTCGAGCGCCGATAGTCGCGCACTCGGACCGCGGCAGCCAGTACGCAAGCGACATTTTCAGAAGCGAGCTGGAGGAACATGGGTGCATCCAGAGCATGAGCCGGCGGGGAAACTGCTGGGACAATGCCGTCGCTGAGAGCTTCTTTGCCACTCTGAAGACGGAACTGATATTCCATCAAACCTTCGCATCCCGAATCCATGCAACAACGGCAATCTTCGAACATATCGAGATCTTCTACAACAATCAACGTCGTCATTCGGCGTTAGGCTATCTCACACCGGAGGAAAAAGTACAAAAAGGCAGACAAGTGGCCCAGAGCGACTGCGCCTGAACCACTGTCTACCAAAATGGGGGAAGTCCAGACTTTGAAATCGAAATGATCAAGCCTCGGGTCTCGAGGTCCGCTTGGGCAGGAGAGCTCTTCACGAGCTCTCCTGAATGCACGGGAGCCGGCTCAACCGGTCAGACGACCGGAGAGGTAATAGACGGCTCCGGAGAAGCCACCGACGATGACGGTGGATCTGAGGAGGTAGAGGGTGCCGAGCCAGTCGACATCCGCGAATTTGTCGGGTCCGAAGAGAACGACGCCGATACAGGCGGCGATCACGATAACGGTGACGAAGACGGCACCGATTCCGATGCTGGTGTGAAGACGGGTCTCACCCGAGCTCTTCTCAAAAGCGTTCACGACAGTCGCGGTGGCGAGACCGACCATGCCGATGATGACAAGGATGCCGACCAGCGAGCCACCCTGGATCAATTCCTGGAGATGACCGGTGAGAGCGGCAAGAATCATGAAGCCGAGCATGGCACCGACAGTGCCGCCGACATGGCAGAGAAATTTACGCATTCCGAATTCCACTTCTTTGGTTGAATGCCGGGGATCCGGAAGGCGCATTGCGCCTTCCGGACCGGTGGATTGTTCGATTGCCCCGGAGCCGACCGTCTAGTGAATGGACGGGTAGCCCGAGCTGTTCGGACCGCCGACCACGTTGGGGCGGCTGAAGAAGAGCTGGTGAGGCCGGGGCGGGCAGCTCAGATAGGATGCCTGCCAGCCCTGGTGTCGGAAGAGGCGGCAGGCGACGGCTACATCTTCGGGGGTGGTCTCGCAGGAGACCATGACCCGGAGGACTCGTCCGGTCTTCAGGACATCCACATGCTTGCCCAGGGTTTCGCCCAGGAAGGTGAGGAGCTCCTCGAACTCGGTGGTTTCAGGGGCGGTGATCGAGGGTTCGCCGAAGAGTTCCTCGGGGGTAGGGATGTGGGCCAATTCGATTGCCTTTCGTTCAGATGCCGTTGGAGAAAGCGAAGGAAATCCTCGCTTCGATTTCGGAGAGAGCCGACGCATAGAGGGCGCGCTGTTCGGAGCTCATGGCGTTGAGGGCGTTGCGCGCGCCGAGGGTGGCCTCGATGACGGCGCCGAATTCCCTGGCGGTGATGGCGATGAGGGCTTCCTGCAGGTGCACTGCGAAAGTGAAGGCGCCGAGGTTCTGCCGGACATCGGCGAGGCTGGCTCGGCTTGCGTTGAGATTGCCCCCCGAAAGGGCTTCGATGGCTCGGGAGAGGGAGCCGGAGGCGAGGGTGCCGTTTTCCACCGCTTCGGCGGCGGCACCGGGAAGATTGGTGAGCACTGCGATCTGAGACATGATGGTCCCCAGTGTTTGTTGCGGGAGAGTTTGTAGGAAGCCCGTCAGTCCGGGCGTTTCCAGGACAGGAGGCGGAAACCCCGCTCGTCGCGGTAGAGCATGACCTGGTCGTCCCGGTTCAGATAGATGCCGGTGCGGACCTGGAGCTCATCCTCGGTGATGCCGGGACGCACGGTGGCGATCCAGGCGAGGGCCACGTCCATGGGGACGTTGCTGATGTGATACCACCGGTGAAGAAGCGGGTTGCTGATCGTCTGACCGGGAGTGAAGCCCGGATTGGTTCCTCTGGACAATGGTGTCTCCGTTGCTGCTGTCGGTTCGAGACCGGTCCGAATCGTCCCTCGTGGATGGTTCGAGGGTGAGGCTTGAATACACGATTACTTGCCTGGATTGAGGATTCGAAAGCGAGACTCGAAAGATCTGTGGGAGTTGAGTTGATAACTCTCTATAACACCGGAGCAGTCGAATCTCCTTGTAAATATCTGTTTTTTGATTTATGAACAGATGTTGTGAAAAAAGCTCGCGAGGTTGCGCAAGCTCGTCGAGACTCCGTCAGCGTGCGCCCAGAGCCAGGCTACGCGCGGAGGCTCGAAACTTGAGCTCGCCCCATTCGCCGAATATGTAATACCAGCCGTTTTCGAAATAGAGCGCGTCGATGGTGCCGAGGTCCGGATGTTTGCCATCTTTCAAAGCCGGTCGAACATGCTGGCCTGTCCAGGTGTATTCGGTTACATCTGCGAATTTGAGCTTGCCCCGCATCCTGCCCTTTTTGCTTTTGGAAAATGCTTCATGCTGCTCGTTGAGCAGGAGGTCGAGATCGAAGACGATCTCCCGGCTGACGGTTATGGCACGAACATTGCTGTCCTCGAGGCAAAGCCCCTCGAAGCCTTCCCACTCCCAGTAATCTTTGTGCTCGAACTCGACGCCGATCAGCTCTTCTTCCATGGGCAGGATCATAGCGCGTCTCATGTGACCCCGGGGTTACAGCTTGCGCTAGGTTTAAAGCCACACGGCACGGCATCGAGTCCTCTCCGCTCCTGAAACACACGCCATATTCGGCACCGCCGGAACTGTCTACGCAAGCCCTCAATATCAATACTCGAGATAGAGCCCCTGCTACACATTTCGTTATTAAGCAAAGGGCAAGATTTACATGACAAGCCTCTCTTTTCCTGTCTTGACTGGAGATCCAGTTTGCTTTCCTGAATCACAGGTATCAGCCCCCCAGCCCAGAGCAATTCCATCGCACCATAGATGCTTACCTGCAATCTTGCGGAGCACCTGCGACGGGGCTGAGGAAAGCGGACCGGAAGCCTGGCTCGTTCGAGCCTTGCTTATGCAACCTTTTTTCGAGAGGACAAAATGCTCGAAACCACAGGCGCGCTGATGCGCGAAATCGCCCAGGCTCTCCCTTCGGTGGATTTCCTGCGGCTCGAAGTTAAGTGCTGCGACCTTGCCTGGGGCTACTCGAAAGAGCCTGGCGCCCGGGTCTTCGCCGACTTCCTTCGCAAGTGGGACACCATGGAGGCCGAGCGCGCAGTCACTGCCGTTCAGCTCGGCAACTCGAGCGAGCGTTCTTCGGCGACGGTTCTGACCCCGGCGGGGCGGACCGCTTTCGAAGACATCGATGTGACGCTGCAGGGCGCCAGCCGGCTCACCGGCTCCATCGGCGCCGGCAGCATCAGTATCAACCTCAAGGACCAGACCCTGGCTGAAGTCGACGAGCTCGACGCCGGCAGCATTCTGGTCACCGCTTTCGACAGGAGTCGGGCTGTGATCAAGAATGTCTCGGCTCAGCGCATGCTGATCATCGCCGATGGCGACAGTCAGGTGGAGGTCATCAACTCCGAATGCGATCTGATTCTGGTTCGTCAGGCCCACAAGGGTCGTGCGAGTTTCAGGGCGGCCAGCAATTTTGCCGGGGTCAGGGGCGAAGCGCTTTTCGCGCTCACCGGCGACCAGGGCAGGATTGCCATTCCCGTAGACGCCATGCGCGTTCCCCAGGATGCAGTGGACGCCTACTGGCAGTCCCTGACGGCAGCCTGAGGAGGGCGAGATCATGCGCTACTGGCTGGAAGACATGACCGAGCGCCTGATCAACCGGTTCACGCCGGTGCAGTATGCCACCACCACCGCTGCCTCGATGGCAATGGTGGCGTCGGTGGCTGCCTTCTTCTACGGCTGGCTCTCGGTCCCGGCTGCCGCCTCTGTCCTGGCGGTGGCAGCCCATGTGGGTTTCGTCTGTATCATCGCACCGCTCCTGCGCCTGAACGGGCAGCTCGGGCATGCCGAGACAGCGACTCGCGTGCTCGCCGTCCTCGCCTCGATCCTCACGGCGGCTGTCTGGTGGCTGTTCCTGGTCGCCCAGATGAGTCTTTTCGCTGTCGAGGTGGCAGTCTGGATCCAGGTCGTGTCAGGGACGATGGTCCTTCTCTGGGGGCTGTCCTTCGTGACCTGGGCGGCTCGCAAGTACAACCCCTTCTTCGACCTGGTGCCCTGGGACTCCCTGCGGCGCCACTAAAGACTCGGGGCGGGATGCCTGTGTATCCCGCCCCTCCCATCTCTCGAATGCATGTGGTCAGCAAGTCTATTCATCGACTTGCTGAGCCGATTACCTCAAAGACATTTCAGAAAGCAATTCCAAACGAAAGTTCAACCCATGAAGAAGACATTCAGACTGAAAGTGCTTCTAGCGATCCTGCTGCTCGAATTGCTGGGGATTGCCGTGCTCATCCTGAGACGACAGGACGGATTCGGAGGCAGTCTCTCGACCGCCGCCGATAACATCCTGCCTGGTTCGGATCAGGTCTGGTCGGCTGTCGATCAGGTCTGGTACGGAGCGAAGATTTTCGCGATCGTTGCCATCGTGGTTGCCGGGCTGCTTCTTCTAGCGCTCCGGTTCAGCATCACTGGCTACCGAGCCTATCTCGTTCACCGCACTCTGCTCGAGATCGAGATCTGCCTGATGGAGATGTTCGCTCGTCTTTCATCCCAGGGTGTGGATAAGCGCCGGGACCGCATGGTCGATATCATGACCGCCGCGGAGAAGTGCAAGGTCAACGAGTCGGCATCCTTTGTCGTCAATATCAATCAAGACAAAGGTGCCACCCAGAAAACCGCCCGCGAGATCATCAGTGCCGACAAGCAGGATCTATCGGGTTTCCGCAGCAAGCGCCGCAGTGCCCGGCTCAACGCTTTCGCCCTCGAGGCTGCTCTCAACGGGCAGTTCAGGGCAGCCAGGAATCAGATCCTGGTCAAGAAACAGGAAGCCTTCAAACAGGGCAAGGAGCAACCCGAGGTCATCTCAGGCTTGCTCGAGCTTCTCAGTCTGCCTCGCGATTTGAGCGAACAACAGATCGAGGAAGAGCTCGCGAAAAAGAATCCACTGGGAGTCTTCCCTGTGGTGGTCCAGACCGCCATCCGATTCTGGAGTCATCCCGGCAAGCTTCGCTACCGCAAAGACGGTGTCGATCTGACTGGCTGGGAGGCGCTTTACGAGATGCGCAGGGTCTGAGCCCACGCTTCAAGTTCAAAACAAGTTCAAGAAAAAAGGAGCAATTTTTCCCGAATGCCCGAGGGGCTTGTTTCGGGAGAAGCAATTGAAAGGACTCGCATTATGCGAAAGTTAAACGGAATTCTCGGCAGTGTCATCGGCTCCAGCCTTGGCCTGCTGATCGTGCGATTCATCCTGGTCGGCACCGCAGTCAAAATCTTCGGTGTGATCCTCTGTGGAATCGTATTCGGTGTTCTCGTAGGCGGTGCCATCGCCTTCTTCGACCGCAGCATCAAGGACTATAATGACTACCGGATTCGCTGCATCACCACAGGCTCCCTGAGCGCGGCGGCGATCTTCCTGGTCGTCCTGTTCTTCGCCTTCAAGATGATGCGCGGCTACAGAATTCTGGAGCTCGAAGGAATCGGTATCTTAATCACCGCCGTCGGTGGCTTGAGCGGCTGGCTCTATAGCCGGTACGCTCGCAAATCGACCCCGGTCCCCGCCTGGGTATCTCGCCTGATCCGTAGATAAGGTCCCGGTAGATTTTGATACGAAAATATCTCTGAGCGGAGGGCTGTGCCCTTGCCGCCAGTAAAACAGTCTGAGCGGATGGCAATTTCTGTCCGCCAGAAAACAATCGGCAGCGCGCCTCAGGTGGGCTGCTGGCAAGCGGGAAGGCACGGCGATGCTTCTTCCCCCTTCTGTCTCCGAGAAGATCTACTAAAAGAGATAATAAAATTTCAGGGGATGCGTTTGCCCGGCCTGTTCAGTCCCTCGCCTGCTCAGCCGGGAGCCTCAAAGAGTAGAGCTTCAGGCTGGACCCGTCTCCGATCTGCTTTGCGCCGAGCAGCCGGTATTGTTCTGAATCGCAAACGAATCGAGCGAAGTCCTCGAAATTCTTGGCGCTCTCTTCAGTGTCGAAATAGACGCCTTGATTGTCGCTGGTGCTGATCAGGACGAATCTTGGCTTGCAGTCCTGCTTCTCGACCCTGTCTCCGTGATTGGTGAAGTGACGAATGGAGGTGACACGCACGCCCCGCATGGAAGGCGGTTTGCACAGAGAAATCGTGTAGGTGTTGAGGACCGGGGTCGAGGGCATGATCACCAGCCATTCGTAGTTTTCTTCTGGCGCCTCGAGATTTTCGATTTTTTTGAAATCTTCAAGCTGTTTTTCTTTGTGAGAAGGATCCTTCTCGATCATTTGCCAGATCCATCTCTGCCCCAGCGGATCGCCTTCCGGAACCGGTCGAGCTATGGCGGGACAACCTGTAGAAGCATCCTCCCGGGAGCAGAGCCGAAAGTCATCCTGGCTCTCGATGGGGGTGGCAGCGAGCCCGACCTGCCAGACGAAAGCAAACAGAATCAGAGTGACGGCTATGCCGGCAAGGATCGAGCGCCGCTCTAGCTTCTTCTTCAAGCTCGTACCCAGGGCGGCGCCTGTGATCGCTACCAGCGGAATGAGTCCGGGAAGGATATAGCGACCCGGCATCGGATAAGCCGAAAGCAGGCAGGCAAGTATGATTCCTGTGGATGGCAGCAGGATAGGCAGGCAGAACTTCGATTGAAGCCAGCGGCGATCTAAGAAAGGAATCACCAGGAAAACCGGCAGGAGAAGAGGCGACAGGAGCCCCGGAAGACCTGTTACGACACCAGCGAGATTGAGTGCTGTGCGGGGAAATGGATGGCTGATGGCCACCAGGGTCGAGAGGAATAGATTGGTCTCATCGGGGTTTCCCCAGCGCCAGTGAAGTCCTTCGGTTCTCACGAGTGGCAGGAGCGCCCAGAGCAGAAGCGGCAGGAGTGGGGCGAGTATCAGAGCCGGGGCGAGAAGGCGATGTCGAGGAGGTTTCTGCATAAGCAGGCAGATGAGCGACGGCAGTACGAACAGAATAACGCTGTTCTTGGCGAAAAGACAGATAGCGGCAAGGGCGTAGGCGAGAAATCGCGAGCTGTTGAATTTCAAGCGGGGAATCAGAGAGATTGCCAGGATTGCCAGAGCAGTGGCAGCCATGGCTGGATAGTCGAGCATGCCGGTGCGGCTGGTGATCGCCACCAGGGGCAGTGCATTGAGAAGCAGTACCGAGAGAGCTGCCCCTATCCTTGAGCCTGCTGGATTGTTCGAGTCGCGGGAGAGAAGCCTGGTGAGAGCGTATATGCTGAAATTGGCCACCAGTCCCAGCAGCAGGGCGACGATTCGCTCCGGCGCCGGAAAGCCGAGACCGGCGCGGTAGAAGGGCACCTCCAGGAGATGAACCAGTGGAGGGTAGTGATGATTGATGTCCCAGAACAGCTTGTAACGCAGAGGCTCGTGGGGCTTCACCAGGGTGAAGAGCTCGGCATAGTCTCTTGCGATCAGGCTGTGGCGGGCGCCGTCGGCGGGCGGCAAGCTGTGATCGAGTACCGACCACAGAGTCAGGGGCAGGAGTCCGATGATACTGACCAGAAATGCCAGACCGATCTCGATTGCGAATTTTCGGTCTGGTTTCCAATTGCAATCGCTCAAAGACAGGCCCTATGCTCCGGGACCAGACCAGTTTACTCCATGCTGTCCTTAATTTCGGGGAGGAGAGCTCAATCAGACATTTCCGGGGCTGTCGAAAGAAACTTCTTGAAAGCTCGGCTCGAATTGATTTCTCGAACGATATCAAATTAGCAAACGATATAGTTTGAGAAATCAAAAAGCACCGAAAAATATTCCTCTAAAAGTATCATTGAGGTCATTCGATTTTTGATGATAATTACTAAAGCATATAAGAGAAGCTCCGCGAAAAGGAACGATGGAGGTCCCCCGAAACGGTAGACA
>JAGQHH010000110.1 GCA_020431945.1 Cyanobacteria bacterium HKST-UBA02
AGTTGGCGAAAGCATCGCCGGCGCCGAGAGAAGTTTGTGCGAATGCCGGAGCTGCGGAAAGTCCGAGAAGAACGGCGGCGGCGGCAGCAATAGTAGTAAGGTTACGCATAGGTGAACCCTCCAGAAATATGAAAGTAGTAGTAAGGTTTTTTAAAAACAGGTTGCGGAAAGCAACCTCTATCAAGCATCGGGATAAGATTACGCTAATAAATCCTTGAAGTCAAGGACGATTTTGTAGTCCAGACAACATTTTCTTGTCTTTTTCTACCAGATTCTAGGTATGCGCCAGGACCCGGGCTACTTTGGTATGGCTGAAGAGGAGCAATTCGAAGGTAGCTGCCGCCATTCCATCAAGGGCTGTCTCGCCCAGGCGCTTCTCCAGAGTGCGGACCGCAGCCACCACATCGAGATAGCTCACAGTGGATGCATCTCTTGAAAGAGCTATGGCTTTGGACTGGAGCTTGAGCAGGGCATAGACGAAAGCCAGATGGTGAAAGCCCACCAGCAGGGAAAGCTGCCCGAAGCCGGCTCCGAAATAGAGCTTGCCGAAGATCCTGGTGAAGAAGTACCTATATATAAGATTGTCGATGTCCTGATCGCCCCGGGGAAACTCCAACTTCTCCAGCCGGGCGAAGTTGTAGGAATAGCCCGGCACATTGATGGTGGTGGGCAGAGCCCCCAGGAAAACCGCCTGGTAGAGGAAGCGGTAGAAATTGAAGTCACCTTCTCCGCGCCCGAGCTTTTTCACCGGGAAATAAATCTTGTGGAGGGCTGTGAGCAACTGTCTGTCCAGCCACTTCATGGATGGGGCGCTGGCGAGATTCACCGGTGCCGGCTGAGAGCCGCCGCCCCTGGCCTTGCGAAGCTCCCCGGCAAGATAAGAAGAGCCTTTCAAGAAACGCTCCTCGAAACTGAGGCTATCATCCGAAAGCGCCTCGATAAGCACTTTCTCGTGCTCGAGATAAGCATCCCAGCTGAGCGGGATGCCTGTGGAAAGCTGGATCGCCGACCAGTTCGGCTCGTGCTCCGGATAGAGAGCCCGGAACTCGGCCAGCTTTTTCTCGAGATAATCGCGCTGCTCGCTGAGAGCCCGTCCTGAATTGTTCACCGCCCCCATGCTCACGAAACTGACCGTGGCGTAGACACCGCTGGGAGTCTCGTTGAAGCAATAAGGAAAGAGCTGGCAAATAGAAGGTTTGGCTTCGGCGCCACGTTTGCTGTGGATGAAGCAGAGCTTGTCCACCAGGAATGGACAGTGCCCGTCATCGCCTTCCTTGATGGCATGGGTGTAGGGAGTGCCCTGACTCTCATAGTCTTTCAGATCACGGAAAAGACTGCGGCCGATGAATTTCTCGTTCTCCTTGGCCCAGTCCACATCAGAGATCCGGAAATAATCCTCTTCGGTCATGGGAACCGACCAGCCGCCGCAGCACTTGCCGCAGCCGGTGCACTCATAGTTGATTCCTTCCGGTATATGAAGAACGCTTTCTGCTTTTGCCATCTCAAACTCGTCCTCTGATCAACTTACCCAGACATACCCGCCGCCGGGCTCCGGTGCACACAGGAACATTGTTGGGGACGCCGAAATAAGTGGTGAAAGCGAGCAGGGCAAAGAGCAGGGACTCTTTGAACTTGGTGGAGATGCCATATTTCTCGTGAGCGTTGATCTCCACGGGATGCGGCCAATAGCCGGCAAGCATGGATACCAGGGTGCCGTTGGCACCGCCGCCGCCCCCGGTGACGATCTCATTGAGCTCGACTCTATTCCTTATATAAGAGGAATACGCTTCCGCGACGGACCGGGCGGTGAGAGCCGTGAGGGTGGCCAGGATGTCTTCTCCGGAAAGCTTGCGCTTGCTTCCCTGGTGAATGAGGAAATCAGCGAACTCATGACCGAAGGCTTCCCGTCCTGTAGTCTTGGGAGGCTTCAGAGCAAAATAAGGATGCTCCATCAGGGAGGCCAGCCAGTCCTCATCGATCTTGCCGGAGGCGGCTATCCTTCCATCCTCGTCATAACCCCGCTCGAATAGCTTTTCACAGGCCCGGTCCATGAGCATATTGCCGGGACCGGTGTCGAAAGCGAATACCGCTCGACCCGATTCGTCCAGGGCTGTGAGGTTGGCAATGCCGCCGAGATTGAGAATGCCGATGGGTCTGCCTTCCTGACCGAAAAGCACCTCGTCGGCGAAAGAGACCAGAGGCGCTCCCTGGCCGCCTTCAGCCAGGTCGTTGGCGCGGAAATCGGAGACCACCGGCAGTCCGGTGCGGGAAGCAATCACTGCGGCATCACCGAGTTGCAGACTGGCCCTGGTCTCGACGCCCCAGAAGCTCGTCTCCAGTGGCTCATGCCAGATCGTCTGGCCGTGAGAGCCGATCAAATCGATATCCTCGTCCGCGGCGCGACAAAGACGCATGGCCGTCTGGGCCGCATCGGCGAAAACTCCGCCAAGAGCCGTATTCAAAAGACATATATCTTTCAGGCTGGCATTGCCCGAATTGACCAGGGTCAAAAGACGCTTCTGGAAACCGGGCTCGAACGGATGCAGGAAGCTCACCAGCTCTCGAGCTTTAAGCCGCGGCGGCCCGCCGTTATAAGCCGAGAGCGGCTCGATGGAGAAAACAGCAGCATCGATTCCGTCCATGGATGTGCCGCTATTGAGACCCAGGACATTCAGTTTCTTCATATCTGTAATTGTAAACCGCCCTCATGGAAGGTTCGCCCAGCCCTGTCTGATAAGATAGGCGAAATTCGCGTCGGCAAGGGGATTCTGGCATGGGCAAAACACTCGAGCAGCGGTACGGTAGTGAGCTCTCCATCGGTCGGGGCAAACCCGCCAGACGAGCATACGGCTTCGATGAGATCGCCCTGGTGCCGGGCTCCCAGACCCTCGATCCGGAAGTCTGCAACATCTCTGCCAGGCTCGGCGAGCACGAGCTGGCAGTGCCGATCATCGCCTCCGCCATGGACAGCGTGGTGGACGTGAAGATTGCCGGTATCCTGGGCAAACTCGGCGGGCTCGGAGTCCTCAACCTGCAGGGGATTCAAACCCGCTACGAAGATACCGCCGAGATTTATGGCGAGATCACTTCCTGCGACAAAGACTCTTTCGTGACCGTGATGCAAAAGCTCTATGCCAGCCCGGTGAAACCGGAGCTGGTCAGCAAGCGGGTAGCCGAGATCAAGTCCCAGGGCGTGCTCACCGCCGCCTCGGTCACCCCCAATGCTGCCCGGGAGCTCATCCCGGTAGCCATAGAAGCAGGACTGGACATAGTTTTCGTTCAGTCCACAGTGACCGGCATCGAGCACCGCTCGGTGAGCGGGGAGCCCGGTCTCGATCTGCACAAATTCTGCAAAGAGACCAAGATCCCCGTTGTGGTCGGCAACTGTGTTGCCTACACCACAGCTCTCGAGCTCATGGACACCGGCGTTGCCGGCATTCTCGTCGGCGTCGGACCCGGTGCCGCCTGCACATCCCGGGGCGTCCTGGGAATCGGCGTCCCCATGGGCACCGCCATCGCGGACTGCCGAGGCGCCGCCCGCACTTATGCTCAGCGCGGCAAGAACGCTCCGATGATCATCGCCGACGGCGGCATGGTGAGCTCGGGGGACATCTGCAAAGCCATCGCCTGTGGTGCTGACGCCGTGATGATCGGCTCCCCCATCGCCCGGGCGAAAGAAGCTCCCGGTCGCGGCTATCACTGGGGAATGGCCACACCGAGCCCTGTCCTTCCCAGAGGCACGAGGATCAAAGTGGGCACCACGGTGGCTCTCGAAAAAATCGTCAATGGTCCTGCCGATGTCGATGACGGCACCCAGAATCTCACCGGCGCCATCAAGACCAGCATGGGAACCCTGGGGGCGGAAGATTTAAAAGCCATGCAAGAGGTCGAGGTGATAATCGCTCCCTCCATACTCACCGAAGGCAAGGTTTTCCAGACCGCCCAGCAACTCGGCATGGGCCGCTGATTCGGCAATCTGAGTCCGGATTAATCTGATTCTTTGAGCTCCTTTTGAACTCTTGACGTGCTCCTCTCGTTAAAGAGTATGTGAGTCGATTGATTCTGAGGAGAACAAATCATGAACAAACTATTTTTGGCTCTTGTCGTCCTGCTCTCGACCAGCGCCATGACCGCCGGCACACCTGCAGAAGCCAGATACTACAAAAAACGAGTCAACCACAGACAGGTGAAGCAGCAAAAGCGGCTCTGCCAGGGCGTCAAGTCCGGTGAGCTCACAGGCAAAGAGGCAAAGAGGCTGGAGAAACAGCAAGCTGCTCTTGCCCGCAAGGAGCGACAGATGCGCCTTTCCGGCAACGGGCTCAACAAGCGCGAAGCCGCCAGACTGGAGCATGCCCAGGACCAGCTGAGCCGCAACATCTATCACCAGAAGCATGACGGTCAGGACCGCAATTGAGTCTGTGCAGGGTTCCTGTCGCATCGTTTAAAATGAGAGCGTCGCCAGTTGATACGACGAGATGCGGGAGAACCTGGACTCGATGCCAAACAGGAAAGTGATCTTGACAGTGGCAGCGGCCGTAGCAACCGTTACGGTCGCTGCTTATGCAGCCGACAAAAGCGCCGGAATCAATATTGAGGACCATCCGGTCTCGGCAATGGAAGAAGCAGTGGCTTCCAGCTCCGCCTCCAGTGCCAGCAGCAAAGCAGCAGCACTAACTTTCGGTCCCGAGACAATCGCCGATCTGGCCGAGAAGGCCGCACCAGCAGTGGTGAACATCGAAGTCGACTTCGAGATCGACGATTCTGTCGGACTGCCGGGACTCTCCGGTTTGCCCCTATTCGGTTTCGACAAATTCGACTTCTTCTTCAACGGCAAGCGCATGCCCAAAGGCTTCAAAGAAGCTATCGGTCAGCGGCGCAACACCGGCTCCGGCTTCCTCGTCAGGCCCGACGGCTATATCGTCACCAATGCTCATGTGGTTAAAAACGCCACCAAGATCGAAGTGACGCTCCTGGGTGGAGCCCGCTATACAGCCAAAGTCGTCGGACTCGACCATGTCAGCGATCTGGCTGTGCTCAAGATCGAAGCCGATAACCTGCCGATCCTCAAGATCGGTAGCTCCAAGAATCTCCGTCCCGGTGAATTCGCCATAGCCGTAGGCAGCCCTCTGGGCTACGACCATACTGTCACCCTGGGCATCATCTCTGCCATCGGCCGCAACGAAGAGGTGGGAGGCACTCGTATGAATTTCATTCAGACCGATGCCGCCATCAACAACGGCAACTCCGGCGGACCGCTTCTCAATCTAAGAGGAGAGGTGATCGGGGTGAACACCGCCGTGCGTCTGAACGCCCAGAGCATCGGCTTCGCCATTCCGGCAGACGAAGCCGGGGAAGTCACCGAAGCCCTTATCGCCCACAAGAAGATTTTCCGCCCCTGGCTCGGCATCAAGATGAAAGCCCTGACACCAACCGTCCTCAAGAGCCTGGGAGCGAGCCCTGAACTCAAAGGCATGCTGATCACCGAGGTGATCGCCCAGAGTCCCGCTGCCGCATCCGGTCTGCGCAACGGTGACATCATCGTCAAAATCGACGGCAAAGACATGACCAGCGCCAGAGAGATCCAGAATTATGTCCGTGCCCACAAGGTCAACGACAAGCTCAATTTCTTCGTAATCCGGGACGCCAGGGCAAGCGCCTTCGAGCTGACCATCGGAGAATACCCGGACACCGAGACGATTCCCGAAGAGAAAGACTGATTGTTGTCGACCGAATCTCGGCCCGCTTTCGCGCTCTGAGATTTGCCGGTTTTTCGCCCCGAATTCGCTGTCCAGAATCGACTCATTCAGCATAGACACGAGGGTCCCTCATACCCCGTTTCTAGCAAGGAGATCTCCATGGCAGATCAAGTCATTTCGGAATCACAAGATCACTCCCCTGTCCAGGAGGCAGCCGAAGCAGCCAGTCTGGCACTGGGTCTGGGTCTGGCAGCCGGTCTCGGACCGTCGGCGGTGGCCAAAGGCGCTGCCCGGGGAGCTGCCGCAGCCCTGGGCGAGAAGACCGCTGGCCATGCCGGGGGCGAAGCCGCAGCGGCAGGGGCCAGAAGCGGCGGCGATATCGGCACGAGTATCATGAATAGCGTCCGGAGCGGCATTCATGCCGGTGTGGACGAGCTTCTATCAACCCCGGGGGATGTCTTCAACCATATGAGAAATCATCCGCTCCAGGCCGGATGCGAGCTTCTATTCGGGGCCGCACCGGTGATCGTCGGCGCGAAAGTCGACAAGGTCACCGGCCGCTAGCCTGGCGCATACGCAAGACCGCCATAGCGGCTCCGAAGCCGTTGTCGATATTGACCACGGCGACTCCGGCGGCACAGCTGTTGAGCATGGTAAGCAGCGGGGCAATCCCCTCGAAGCTGGCTCCGTAACCCACCGATGTCGGCACCGCCACCACCGGTGATGCCACCAGTCCACCCACCAGGCTGGGGAGGACGCCGTCCATTCCGGCCACGACAATTATTGCCCGGCAGGCGTTGATCTCGCTCAGCTCGCCGAGAAGGCGATGAGCGCCGGCTACCCCGACATCGAATTTACGCACCACCGTCACGCCGAAATATTCGAGCACTCTGGCCGCTTCCTGGGCTACAGGCAGATCAGAAGTGCCGGCGGAAAGCACCGCCACAGAGAATGAATCGCATTCTGGCTCCCGGCTCTCGGGCTCGCCGAATACGAACAAACACGCATCCTCGAAGTAACGCCCCTCCGGGAATTTACCCGAAAGCTCCCGGGCCTTTTCCGCATCGACCCTGGTTGCAAGCACCGACCCGGACGTCTCGAGGAGCTTGGCGGCAATAGCGCCTATCTGCTCGCCGGTCTTGCCTTCCGCAAAGATAACCTCGGCAAAGCCCTGGCGCAAGAGCCTGTGCGTATCAGGTCTGGCAAAGTCGATGCTCTCATAAGGAAGCGTTTTCAGCCGGGCGATGACTTCTTCGCTAGAGACCGTCCCATCGGCGAAAGCACGCAGCAACGCCTCCAGAGACTTCTCATACATACAGGGACCGGGCGAAACTGGGCGCGCTCACCGCTCCCTGACGATAACCGTCGGGATCGATCTCGACAGTTTCATAGCCCATGGCTTTGAGCTCGGCAGCCACTCTCTCTTTCAAACCGGACTCCGAAACGAAGCGATAGAGCTCGTCTCCACCGACCTCGACGACGGCGCGAGAAGCGAAATGTCTCACTCTCACCTGCCGGAAACCCTGAGCACGGATAAAGGATTCGGCCCGCTCCACCAGGGAGAGTGTTTCCCTGGTAACAGGAATACTCGTGGGGACACGGGATGAGAGACAGGCGTCCTGGGGACGGTTCCAGCTCGGAAGACCGGCTTCCTTCGCCAGATAGCGGATCTCGTCTTTGCTCAAGCCTGCTTCCTTGAGAGGAGAGACCACGGCGAATTGCTGCGCTGCCATATGGCCCGGTCTGTAATCCATATCGTCGTCCAGATTGGCACCATAAGCGATATGACTGACTCCCCACTGTCTGGCCAGCTCTTGAAGGCGCTCGAAAAGGGTGGCTTTGCAGAAGAAGCAACGCATATTGTCATTGCTCCGATATTCGTCCAGATCCAGCTCACCGGTGTCGACTTCGATGAGTTCCCAGTCGAACATGGCAGCCTGCCCCCGGGCAGACTGGAGAGCGTCCAGGGCGAGGCTGGGAGAGACGGCGATCACAATCCTGGCACGCTCGCCCAGAATCGCCCGGGCATAATAAGCCAGGGTGGAGCTGTCCACACCGCCCGAATAAGCGACGATCATAGAGCCCATGGCTAGAATGCGCTCGCAGAGGGCTTTCTCTTTCTGCTCGATGAGCTCCGAATTGACTATAAGACTTTGCATTTCAATTAAACAAAAGGTTTCCACTAGACAGGGCTAATTGTCTCAGATTTCATACAACCGCCGACTATCTTGTTAAGTTCTCTATGGACCGACTGGCTGTCGCAGGTTTGAACGCCGCCATTGAGACGATCCAGATCACCGAGGAGATTGCTCCGATCGACCTTCTGTGGACGGCCGACGAATATCTTTTTGCAATCTGTCTTGGCCAGTCCTTCTTCGGCAGTGAGTAGCTCTTCATAGAGCTTCTCGCCGGGCCTCATGCCGATGAACTCGATCTCGATATCCTGACCCGGACGCAAGCCCGAGAATCGAATCAGATCGGTAGCCAGGTCGAGGATTTTGATGGGCTTGCCCATATCCAGAACGAAGATCTCGCCGCCCTGACCCAGGACACCGGCCTGGAGAATGAGCTGGACAGCCTCGGGAATCAGCATGAAATACCGGGTAGCTTCCGGATGGGTAACCGTCACCGGTCCACCCTGGGCGATCTGCTGCCGCCAGAGAGGAATCACCGAACCGCGGCTGGCCAGGACATTGCCGAAACGGACTGCAACATACTTGGTCTTCGAACGTGCCGCCAGCTCCTGGGTGACCAGCTCCGCCATGCGCTTGGTGGCACCCATCACCGAAGTGGGGTTGACAGCCTTGTCGCTGGAAACCAGCACAAAAGCTTCGCTCTCGTAGTGGTCCGCCAGCTCGGCTACGGCTCTGGTACCGAAGACGTTGTTGGCCACGGCCTCGCAAACATTGGACTCCATGAGAGGCACATGCTTGTGGGCTGCAGCATGAAATACCACCTGGGGCCGGTAGCTCTCGAAGATAGACTTCATCCGCACGGTATCGCGCACATCGGCGATGATCGGCACCAGCTCCACCGGCTCTGGTCGGGCCAGGAGCTCTTGCTGGATGGAGAAAATCGAATTCTCGCCCTTGCCCAGGAGCAGGATTCGACGCGGCTGATAGCGGGTGATCTGGCGGCAGAGCTCGCTGCCGATCGAGCCACCGGCACCGGTGACAAGCACCGTACGATCCTCGAGATAGGCGGCGATGGAGGCGGTGTCGAGCTCGACAGGCTCGCGGCCGAGCAAGTCCTCCAGGGAGACTTCACGCAACTGGCTGACACTGACCTTTCCGTCGATGAGCTCGAAAAGCCCGGGCAAAATTCGTGTGTCTACCTCGGACTGGCGGCAGATCTCCACGATCCGGCGGATCTCGGAGGCAGGAGCCGAGGGCATGGCGATGATCACCTGGTCTACGAAGAGCGTATCGATAAGCCTGGCGAGATCGTTACTGGTACCGAATACGGTGAGGTTGCCGATCCGGCGCTTGAGCTTGTCCGGATCGTCGTCGATGAGACCGACTATATCGACACCAAGGTCCGGTCTCTGGGAGAGCTCCCGGAGCACCATCTGGCCTGCGTCCCCGGCGCCCACCAGAAGGCAACGGCGGCGCACCGGCTGGCGCCAGTGCCGGCGCTGGCTGTGCTCGGTAGTGAGACGACGCAGGACCCGCGGGGCGGAGAGCCCGAATACTGCCAGTCCGGCGTTGATGAAGATGATTCCATAAGAGAGATGCTGCTCGGAAGCCGCGACCAGACCCAGGGCCCGGGCCACTATGATCACCGTGGTGGCAATCAGGACAGCCAGGACCAGCTCCATTATCTCGGTGAGCCCGGTATAACGCCAGAGACGGCGGTAAGCGCCGAGCATCCAGATGAAGGCGAGCTGGCAAGCTACCACCATCGGAGCAAGAGCGAGCATCTGGCTGGTATAGACCGGATCGAGACGGCCGTCGAAACGGATCAGATAAGCCGCAAGAAATGAGAGGCCGAGAACCGCCATGTCGAGAGCGACCTGGAGCAAACGCATCCAGGAGATCCGCGAGATCTGCGACAAATTCGAAGCAGTGGCGGGATCGGGACTGGCTTCGGTCTCGGCAGGCAGGGCTTCTTTTGTTTGCTGACTTACCAAATGAGAATACCGGCTGGGGCTGACTTTCGAGACTGAAGGCGCCATTTTCGGCTGCCAACAGGTGCGCCTATATTAGCACTAGTCATGAGGCCCTTGGCTTATTGGATATTCAGGTTACAAAGGGTTGTCAGGAGACCTTCATCTTGCCCTTTTGCTGAGCCACCCACTCTCTCACCCGGGGCTCCGGAAGACCAAGCGCCATGGAGGTTCCGCGGATCGCCGTCTCATGACCGACATCGAGCTTGAGAATCTTGTTATAAGTCCGGATACAGGCAAGCTTCATTGGACCTTCCTGCAGAGAGCCGGTGGCGCTCCAGACCAGGAAAGCAGCCAGACCATAGCCCAGAAACAGTGCGGTCAGGAGTCCGTACGGGTTGAAGGTCATAAAGCCCGGGGTGATCTTGACGCTGTAGAAATATTTACCGATTTCGAAAGCAATATAAAGGAGCATGAAAAGCTTCATGGGCTTTTTGCTCCATTTCCGACCGGGATCGCGGCTCGTCTCTCTCTGGAAGATCTCGCCCCGGGTCTTTTTGAACCACTGGTCGTTGATCTCTTTCTTGTCGGGGAAGAGGAAGGCAGCACCCAGGACCGTGCCGATGAGATAAAGCGGTCCATAGAAATAAGTGTCGTCGACCACCCGCAGGCGGTCCCACTGGAGCGCCAGGAGCGGGACATACATACCGAGGATGCAGAGGAGCAGATAGCGCCCGCCCCCGAGCTTTTGCTCGACCTTGGCGCCGAAAACCCAGAGGAAATAGGCATTACCCACGAGTTGCCAGCCGGCGAAGCTGGCCATCGAAGCCACCGGGAATTGCTGGAGCAGGCGGGTCCAGTTCTGGTCTCTCCACCACTGGTAGACATTCACCGCCTGGAAGCCGTTGATTCTCATCCAGTTCTCGGCAGCCAGGTGCGGCATCCAGAACTCCATGCGGTTCGTGCACATCCAGGCATAGACAGAGACCATGCAGAAGATGACCAGCAAGGTCATCCAGGGAATCTCATTCTGGGTTTCAATCTGAATGTCCTGGTTGGGTCCACCTGGCGGCATGTCGGCTCTCCTGGGAATGAGAAAACGTATAAGAAGAATTATATATACAAAATTCTTCTTCTCTTTAAGAAGCTTTCCCCGTTCCCGGACGACTGTAACTGATCGAAGCCCTGACAAGCCCGGACAGCGGCTCCGGAGCGGAATCCGCCCGGCAGACCCCGGCACCGCTCCGCTACAGGGCAGTCCGATAAAAGGGTTGCCAACAAGAGTCCACAGAAAGGCTCGAAGGTCAGGCTGGAGCCACTACGATATTGACGAGTTTGTCCGGCACGACAATCACCTTGCGTACAGCCTGACCGGTGAGACGTTTCTGGACTTTGTCGTCGGCCATGGCGATCTCTTCGGCTTTCGGCTTGTCGAGACCGCGTGGCGCCGGCACTTTGTTGACGATTTTGCCGTTCACCTGCAGAACCAGCTCGATCTCGTCATCGATGGTGAGCTCCTCTTTGAAGTCCGGCCAGGAAGCCTGATGAACAGAGCCTTCATAACCGATGCGGCTCCAGAGCTCCTCGGTGATATGGGGCGCCATGGGAGCGAGCAGAAGGAGGAGGCTCTTGACCGCGAAAGACAGAGACTCTTTCTCGCCGGCAGAGAGCTTCTCGCCGGACAGGGACTGGCTGTCGCCGCCGCCGTTGCCATTACCGGCGGTGCCCGCCTCCCGGGACTGCAGATCGGCGCAGTATTTGTAGAGGAAATTCACCAGCTCGATACAGCGGGCGATAGCCGTATTGAAGACATAACGCTCGGGATCGAGATCCACCGTCACTGCTTTGATCGTCTTGTTGACCATCTTGTTGAGCTTGGCGGCATCGGCATCGAGACTCTCGTGAACAGGTGGGGACTGAACCGGACCGACTGCCTTGCCTTCAATGAGATCGGTGGCCAGACGCCAGATCCGTCCGAGAAAACGATACTGACCGACAGCACCGTCCTCGTTCCACTCGAGTTCTTGCTCCGGGGGAGCCGCATAGAGACTGAACAGCCTGGCGGTGTCCGCACCGTATTGCTGGAAGAACTTGGTTGTGCCGACGACATTGCCCCGGGACTTGGACATCTTCTCGATGCGGCCGGAAGCCGGCGAGAACTTGGTCACCATGCCCTGGGAGAGCAGATTGGTGAAGGGCTCGCTGCAATCGAGCAAGCCTCTGTCCCGCATGGCCTTGGTGAAGAACCGGGAATAGAGCAGGTGCAGAATGGCATGCTCGATGCCGCCTACATATTGATCCACGGCCATCCAGTAATTCACCTTGTCTTTGGCGAAGATGGCGTCCTTATTGGTGGCGTCGGGATAGCGCAAGAAATACCAGCTCGAGTCGATGAAGGTATCCATGGTGTCCGTCTCGCGTCTTGCCTTGCCACCACAGGCGGGGCAGGCCGCGTCGAGGAATGCCGGGTGCCTGGAGAGGGGCGAGCCGCCTTCGCCGGTGATCTCTACATCCAGCGGCAGGATCACCGGCAATTTGTCTTCCGGCACCGGCACGATACCGCACTTGTCGCAATGTACCAGGGGAATCGGGCAGCCCCAGTAGCGCTGCCGGCTGATCAGCCAGTCCCGGAGCCTGAATTGCACGCGTTTCTTGCCGCTTACATTGCTCTGCGCCCACTCCACCATCTTCACTTTCGCTTCGGTGCTGGTCAGTCCGTCGAAGATACCCGAATTGACCATGACACCGGGCTCGAGAAAGGCTTCCTCGAGCTGCTCGGACTTCTTGCCGTCCGGGGAGATGACTTCGACAACGGGCAATCCATAGTTGGAGGCGAAACGGAAATCCCGCTCATCATGAGCCGGAACGCCCATGACCGCGCCGGTGCCGTAATTCATCAAGACATAATCGGAGACCCAGATCGGCACGCTCTCGCCGTTAAATGGATTGATGGCGCTTGCGCCGGTGGGGACGCCGGTCTTGGACTTCTCGGTGGCGATCCGCTCGAGCTCGGTCTTGTGACGAGCAGCCTCCACATACGCCTCGACTTCGGCACGGCGCTCATCGGTTGTGAGCTCTTGAACCAGGGGATTCTCAGGAGCGAGGACCAGATAGCTGACACCAAAACTGGTATCAGGACGGGTGGTGAACACGCTTATCCGCACATTCGGCTTGCTGTCCACGGTGAAATAGAGCTCGGCTCCTTCGGACTTGCCGATCCAGTTGCGCTGCATGAGCTTGACCCGCTCGGGCCAGCC
>JAGQHH010000111.1 GCA_020431945.1 Cyanobacteria bacterium HKST-UBA02
TTTATCTCGACCCGGTCAATAAGGCTCGAGCCAACGCCCGGGCCCAGGCTAAGGAAGAGGCTGCTAAAAAGGCCGAGCTGGAGAAAACCGCTGCTGTGAAAACTTCGACTAAGTCATCAGCCAAGACAGCCACGGCAAAGACTTCGCCGTCCAAGTCCACGGTCAAGACAGCCACAGCGAAAATTCCGACATCCAAATCCTCGAAGTCGACTCCGAAAACCGCTACGGCAAATACTTCCACTCCTAAATCAACATCTAATGCCGTATCGAGCCAGCCGGCCGAGCCTTCGGTGGTGGTCCCGGCTACTTACGACAACAACGAGCAGATCATCCGAGCCAGTCTGAACAAGCCTGGAACGTCTCCCCATTACAGACACGGAGAGAAGCTCAAAGTGTTGGTGAGCGCCATTGCCGATTGCAATGTGCTGGTGTTCAACTACGACGGCACCGTGCTCACCCAGATCTTTCCCAACGCCTGCCAGAAAGACCCTCTGGTCAAAGCCGGAACCTCGGTGGAGATTGGTGGAGCCAGGAGCAATTTCGATTTTCAGGTGTCGAACACCGAGAAAGAGCCTTCCAACGAGAAGATTTTCGTTTATGCCTATCCTGTGAAAGCATCCGAAAGACCCATCTCCCTGGCGATGAATACCGTGGCCTCGACGCCTTTCCGCTCCACCAATATGAGCCTGGATGATTACCGGAAGCTCGTGAAAGACTCTCGTGTTTTCTTCTCGCGCTCGGTGAAAGTGGTGCCCAAGCATGGTGTCAAGCCTGCCAGCTACGAGCAAGGCCCGCCCGCTCCCAATAAGATCGAGCTTTCACTGACCATCGAAAGCCAGAAATAGATCGAGTAGATCAATAGAGATATTCAGGCTTTCCTTTCAGCCACCATGTCATTGAGGATGAACCGGCGGTCTCTCTCGGGACCGGGCGGTGGCAGCAGATTCGGATGATAGTGCTTCGCTCGAGTGGGCTCCGGAAGGATGTCCTGTCTCTTGTGATTGTTGGTGATGTCCCAGTAGTAGTTCTCGTCATCGAGAATATGGATGTTATGCGGCAGTAGACCTCCGAGCCTGTTGGCCAGCTCGGCCTCTGCCGGGGTGAAGGTATTCTGGACGGTGAAGCGGTGGAACTGCTGGCCGATGAGCCCCAGCCTGATATGGAAAGGCAGGATCGAGTCGGTCTCGAGCAGGGGAATCTCCAGGGCACCGACCCGGGTCGATTGATAGACGGCTGCCCAGGCTATGCGGGGCTCCGGAGCCCGATTGGAAGAGCGCCCGCCCCAGTGCATGACTGTCTCGTTCCAGCCCAGGATCGAGCCTACTCTCGCAGGCAGGGCGCGGATGTCCTGAAAGTTCTCGATGACCTGCTCGTGCGTGTCTCCGTGATAGTGCGGGTCCCGGTGCGCCGGCAGCATATACATGCAACCGTTGAGGGGAGTGGCATCGGTCAGCGGAATCCAGCAATTGACCGACTCGCTGGAGCCGTCCGGTCTGAGATTGTAGAGTTTTCCCCGGTCCCGGTGAGGGAACCAGCCTGCCGACTCATTGCTGGTCGGAATGAAAAAGGTCCAGAAGTTAGGCATCTGCAGATAGGAGCTGCCGATAGCGGCTGCCACCACGCTGGCGATTTTCTGCCCGAGAAGCCAGAACTCGTCATAGACGAAGCAATAGACCGGGGGCCACATATTGGCCTGGACCACCGAGGCTGCCACCGCCAGGCGCTTGAGCTCCCGGGGATCGAGAATCTCGTCGAGGTGGAAATAGCCTTCTTCGATGAGGCTCTGCTGGAGATCTTGCTCCTGGGCCTTACTGAGCCTGACAGGCTTGCCTCTGACCGGGCAGCCTTTCTCGGTGATCGTCAGACCGGGGTTGAGCTGCCGCCAGAACTCGATGTCCAGGGCCATGTCATAGAAGGTCTTGTATTGAGTTTGTTGCACGACAGAAAGAGTAGCTATCTAAGCTTTTTCCGGTACTTCTCTTTCATAGTACACGAATTCTAGACGGTGGTGTCCCAGCCGGTGGGGTGTTTGGAAGCCTGGGCCAGGCGCTTGCCCACCACATCCCATTCGATGTTGTCCACGAAGGCTTCGAGATATTTGCCCCGGTCCACTCCGTAGTCCACCATATAAGCGTGCTCGTACACGTCTAAAGCGAGCAGGGGCACGATATTAGCCGGAGAGGCGACATTGTGCAGATCGAGAGCGAAAGCGTCGATGAATCCGCCCCGGGTGTTGAAGCCGATGATCACCCAGCCCCGGGCGCTCTTGCCGGCTGCTTTGAGGAAGTCCATGAATTTGCCGGTGGAGCCCCAGCGCTCCTCGATACCGGATTTCATATCGCCCTGCGGCTCGCCGCCTTTGCCGCCGAGATTGCCGAAATAGAACTCGTGATAGACGACGCCGTTGACGGCATAGCTCTGCTCGATGAGGAGCTCGCGGATTTCCGAGTAAGTGGCGTTGGCGGAAGTGACGTCGACGGAGGTGAGCTTTTTGCTCAATTCGTTGGATTTGGCGATATAGCCGCCGTAGAGCTTCAGGTGCTGTTTGATCTGCGAAGCCGAAAAGCCGTCCAGCTTGCCGCAGAGGCTTTCGAAGTCTTTGGCTTTGTATGGGTCGCTTGCCGCTTTCCCTGCGGCTTCGGCGGCGATGGCCGGTGTCGCCGCCGAGGCGGTCACTACCGAACCTGCAGCCATGGCGCCCATCAACAGAACTTCACGGCGCGTGACAACGCCTTCTTTAGTAACTTCGTAGTTGCCGATTAATTCTCTGTCTTTCGATGCCATGTCTCTTTCCTTTTTGAGATATTCTATCCTTCTATAAGCAAGCAGCTTAACACATCCTCATCGGAAGATGCTGGCGGCTCGTTGTCAATGGAGAGAATCGAATTACACAATGGAAACTACGAAGACAGCCTCGCAGGATAGCACCAGGGACGATACCAAACCAGTGAACAACCATCATCTTGTCAGACCAAGCGCCAGTTACAGCCTCACCCTGAGGCTGAAGATCCTCAACGAGCCCGGCAGCCTTGCCGAGGTCACCCTGGCCATCGGCGAAGAAGGCGGCGACATCGGGGCTATCGATATCCATGGTACCGAAGGCCGTTATATCATCCGTGACATAACCGTCAATATGCGCGATTCGAGCCATGCCGAGAAGCTCGTCGAGAGGCTCAAGCATCTGAAGAGCACCGAGCTGGTGCATGTCTCCGACCGCACTTTTCTGATGCACCTGGGCGGCAAGATCCGGGTGGAGAACAAAGTGCCCCTGCGCACCCGGGACGACCTCTCCATGGCTTACACTCCCGGTGTCGCCCGGGTCTGCATGGCAATCAACAAAGAGCGTGACAAAGCTTATACCCTCACCATCAAAGGCAATTCGGTGGCGGTGGTCACCGACGGATCGGCAGTGCTCGGTCTCGGCAATATCGGACCGGAAGCGGCGCTGCCGGTGATGGAAGGCAAGGCCATGCTCTTCAAAGAGTTCGGCAAGATAGACGCCTTCCCCATTTGTCTTGCTACCCAGGACACCGAAGAGATTATTCAAGCGGTCAAGCATATCGCGCCGGTTTTCGGCGGTATCAACCTCGAAGATATCTCGGCACCGCGCTGCTTCGAAGTGGAGGCCCGGCTCAAGAAAGAGCTCGATATCCCGGTCTTCCATGACGACC
>JAGQHH010000112.1 GCA_020431945.1 Cyanobacteria bacterium HKST-UBA02
CGTCCACGAAGGAGGCTCGGAGCTCGTCCAGGCTCGAGCCCGACCGGGTGTCGCTGAGCTGGCTCTGGGCCAGACCATCGGCCATTCCGGTGTTATTGGAGACTACAGTCTTCTCGAGCTCGCTATCGCCGGTCTCTGCAGGTTTTGCCTTGCCAGGCTTGCGTGAATTCTTGATTTTTGGGCCATCGCCCAGCTCTACCGATAGAGAGAGCCAGGACATGACCGCGAAGAGGGCGGTCAGAAATCCTATGTCACCAACTGTCAGTCCGACGTCCATTTTGACTTGTGCTAACTGGTCTTATACTCTTGGCTCTCTAATATAACTACCCAGTTCCTGGAGTCTAACATGCCTTTATCCACCGACTCGAATGCCCGCTACGGCATCCTCGAAAGTCTCGATCTGAAAGGCGAGAAGGACGGTCCTCTGACGGGTACCGACTTCGTGGTCAAAGACCTCTTCGATGTCGCGGGATTGCGAACCGGTGTCGGTAACCCCAGGTGGCTCGAGACCCATGAGGAGGCTTCCGAGACCGCGCCGGCGGTTTCGGCGATCCTCGATGCCGGCGCCCGCCTCCTGGGCAAAACTCTGACGGATGAGTTCGCCTGCAGTCTCGACGGGATAAATGAGCACTTTCCGGTTCCCTTGAATTCTCTCTATCCCGATCGGATTCCGGGAGGCTCCTCGAGCGGCTCCGCTTCTTGCGTAGCCGCCTCGATTGCTGATTTCGGGCTGGGTACCGACACTGTCGGCTCGATCAGGGTACCTGCCGCTTATTGCGGGCTCTTCGGCTTTCGTCCCAGCCACTCCGTGGTGCCACTAAATGGAGTGCAGCCTCTGGGCCCGAGTTTCGACACTGTGTCATGGCTGGCCCGCCGGGCAGAGCTTCTCGAACGTGTCGGGTCGGTGCTCCTCCCTAAAGTCTCCGGTAATTCCGGTATCGAGAAAGTCGTCTTCCTCGAATCTGCTTTCGCCCTCGTCGATGAAGAGCTCGCCGAGAAGACGAGGAAGTCGGCTCTAGCTTGCGCTGCCGGTCTGGAGATTGATCCAGGCGGCGAAATCGACGGTAATCTCCTTGATATCTGGGCCTCGGTCTTCAATCTCATCCGGGGGCGGGAAGCATGGCAGATCTATGGTGATTGGCTGCGAGCCAATTCCTCTTCCGTGAGCCCGTCGATCCTCGGCCGGCTCTCGGTGGGAGCCAGGGTGAGCGAGGAAGAGACGGAGCTGGCTCGCGGTATCATCGCCGCTTCGAGCGACCTGGTGGACAATCTGCTCCGCCATGAGAGAGCGGTTTGCCTTCCCACCATCACTCGCCTGCCTCCCCGGCTCGACTCCAGCGCTGCTGTGCTGGCGGCTAATCGGAAGGACAATATAAGATTGACGGTGATTGCCTCGATCTTCGGTCTCCCTCAGGTGACCCTTCCGATAAAGTTGGACTGCGGAACGATATTCTCCATATCCTTTTTTGCATCCCGGCAGCAGGACAGAAATCTCCTGGCGCTTGCCAGCAGGCTGGAGGCGGAAGGCCTCTGCTATTCAGGAGGAACCGAATCCTAAAGCATGTCAACAAGCACCCGGTCAATTTGCAGTGCCCGGGGGATGGCCGGGAATAATGCCATATAATTGCCTCGACAGTAATAAAAGGTCTAGCCGATGAAGTACTTGAACAGACTGCTCCTCCTGCTGCCGGTTCTCCTGGTGAGCGCCACTGAGGCTGTCTGCAAAGGATCAGAGAAAATCGAGCGTGTCGAAGAGATCTATACCTGGAAAGCGGAGCCCAACCCTTTTCTCGATAGTATTTTTGTCGGATTCAATATCGTCACCGTAGTGGCCATTGTCGTAATGGTCGTCTGTGGCGGTATCTGGCTTTTCCAGAAGTATGTTCTCAAGCAAGAGAGCTCAGCCTCGGCCAAGGCCGCTGCTGCAAAGGGACCCGAGACAAAAAAAGAAGAATCCGAGAAATCCGAATCTGAAGCGAGCAAGTCGGATGAGCCGAAAGGCGAAGAAGAAGCCGGCGAGTCGAAGAACGAAACTCAGGACGAATCAGATGACAATGAAGAATCGGCAACTGAAGAGAAAAAAGACGAAGAATGATCAGTTAGCGATTCTTGCGGCGGTCGCTCTGACTGCACCGTCTCTGGTATCATGCTCTGGTTTTCCTGGAGGCGAGGAGCCTGCAGGCAGCCAGTACAAGAGTAAGGAATGGCAGGCCCAGAGCGACTGGTGGGAGTCTCAAGAAGATGGAGATTTCCTGGTCTATGTGCGCCGCTTCGACAAAGCCGAAGACGTGCTGAAAGTCGCCGTAGCCAGGGCCGAGAAGTTCGGAAAGGGCGATCCGAGGCTGGCCCGAAGTATGCGATCTCTGGCAAGAGTCTATCTCGAGCGCAATGAATACGATAAAGCTGCTGAGCTTCTGGAGAGTTCCCTGGCAATCAAAGAGAGGGCCGTCGGTCGATCCAGCTCCGAGGTCGCGGACATCAAGACGGATCTGGCGCTGGCTTATGCCTTCCAGGGAAAGCCTGAGGAGGCTCGAAAGCAGGCGGACGAGGCTTTAGCTATACGACGGCTCTACGATAACAAGCTGGACATGGCCGAGACCCTGTACGCAGAGGCGATCTTGCTTGCTCAAGCTGGTGACAGAGCCGGTGCCGAGAAGAATTACGACATGGTCATCGAGACTTTTTCCGAGCAGATGAATAGTAGCGACTCGGTCCCTTCCACTGCCCTGATCAATAAGCTTCGATCCGCCCTCATGAGCGAGGTCGATATTCTCAATGAGATGGGCAAGACCGATAAGAGCAAGCAGCGCAAGGAGCAGTACGATCGTGTGCAGCTCTGGCTTGCTACTCTTGGAGAGACCGGAACTTAAGCTGTGGGCACAATTGAAATCCGGACATGCTCGCCGGTGGGGCTCGGGAAGGTCATGACACTCATCGAGGCGGCTCGACCGTAGTCGCTGGTATGGAATGTTGTCGTCTGGGAGATGCTCGATTCAGCCGGGTTGAGGCCGGCGATCGCTTTGTAGGACGCGACGATATTGGGCTCGATCTCTTTCGGGAAAGTTACGTCAGCTAGAACTTCGCCTCCGGAAAGATACTTGAGAACAAGTCCTTCTGTGGTCGGCTCGAAGTGGATGTCCGTACAGCCAAGCTCTACAGCTTTACTGATTATGTCCCGGGCCAGGGCGACAGTGGACTCGTCCAGGGCAGGCGGTGCCGGAGCTGCCTGTGCCACCGGCTGTGGAGCCGGCGCTGGGGCAGGAGCAGGAGCAGGAGCAGGCTCGTAGACCGGCTGTTGTCCTACTGGCTGCGGTACCGGCTGTTCCTGAACGACGGGAGCAGGTTCGTAAACCGGTTGAGGAGGTGGTGCCGGTTGTTGCACTACTGGTTGCGGTACCGTCTGTTCCTGAACGACGGGGGCAGGTTCGTAAACCGGTTGAGGAGGTGGTGCCGGTTGTTGTACTACTGGCTGCGGTGCCGGCTGTTCCTGAACCACGGGAGCAGGTTCGAAAACCGGTTGAGGAGGTGGTGCCGGCTGTTGTACTACTGGTTGCGGTGCCGGCTGCTCCTGAACCACAGGGGCAGGTTCGTAAACCGGTTGAGGAGGTGGTGCCGGTTCTGGTTCTGGTTCTGGTTCCGGCTCCGGCTCCGGCTCGAAGACAGGTTCAGGCTCGGAAACTGCAGTCGATACCCCTTCGCGGGTGAGCTCGAGTTCTGCCGGAGAAAGTTCTGGCAATTCCTGCGAAGTTTCAGGGAACGGCACTGTGTCCAGGGAAATATCTTCATCTCCCCACTCGCCGATATCGGTCGCAAGTTCGAGATCGCTTCCAAAAGACTCGTTCACAACGGCTTCTTCAGCCACGAGCTCAGGCTCCTGAATTCCTATCTGATCGTCGGCAAGATTCAGCTCTGATTCGACTATCTCTTCTAAAAATGCAAATTGAGAGCTCTGTTCGGACAGGTCTTCTGGTTTCTCTTCGACGATTTCGAGGGTGAGATTTGCCACCATCTCGTCCACCTCGGACTCGGATGACGGCTCGAAACTTTCGAATGCAACGGAATCTATGTCGAGTTCGGCGTTTACCACCTCGACCTGCTCCTCCGTCCTCAGACCAGGCACAGGCTCTTCTTTGGAGACCACCGGAACTTCATTGGTGGCGGACAGGACTGGAGCCAGCTCTAGGTCCTCCAGGTCCGGCTCGGGTTCCGGCTCCGGCTCGGGTTCGGGTTCCGGCTCAGGCTCCGGCTCGGGTTCGGGTTCGGGTTCGGGTTCGGGTTCCGGTTCCGGCTCCGGCTCCGGCTCTTCTTCGACCTGCTCGGCTAGCAAGTTATCCAGTCTGGATGACAGACCGATATTGAGCTCCTGGGTAGCCGGTCTTTCGGATACCGAATGATCACCGAATTCATCTAATGTGTCTTCAACCGCGGATAGCAGCTCATCTCGGTAGACTTCAGTGTCCGATTCACCGTCGACGGCATCCATTAGACGTGCGGCAAGGCTGCTTGGCTGACGCTCTTCGGCTTCCTCTACTGGAGGAGGAGTCTCTAATTCTTCCTCCTCGTCAAGAGCTTCAAAAAGTCGTGATTTGAGTGCGTGAAGGTCGTCTTCCTCTGCTTCGGCGGGAGTCTCTTCGGGAGCTTCGGCAAAAGGCTCCGCTAAAGCCTCGGCTGGAGCTTCTTCTTCCTCTTCTCGATCTTCGAAAGCTTCGAAAAGACGAGCCTTGAGAGCACCAAGGTCATCTTCATGTGTTTCTGCCGGGACTTCCTCTACAGGCTCGGTGAGAGGTTCTACAAAAGCTTCTCCAGGTGTTTCATCTTCTTCGAAAGCTTCGAGCAGACGAGCCTTGAGGGCACCGAGATCCTCTTCTTGTGCCTCTGCAGGCGTTTCTTCCTGAGGCTCAGCAAGCGCTTCGGCAGGAGCTTCCTGCTCATCTTCTTCGAAAGCTTCGAAAAGGCGAGCTTTGAGGGCACCGAAGTCGCTTTCTTCTGCATCCGCCGTCGCCTCTTCGAGAGCTTCTACCGGCGCCTCCTCTTGCTCTTCGTTATCATCGAGAGCTTCGAATAGCCGAGCTTTGAGAGCGCCGAGGTCGTTATCATGCGCTTCTTCTGCATGTTCAGGTGCATGAACCGGTGCGAAATCTTCATCTTCCTCTTCGTCGGCGAACAGGTTGGATGGGGATGTCGGAGCTTCTGCCTCGGCAGCTACCGGAGCGAAATCCTCGTCTTCATCTTCCTCGTCAGCAAAAAGACCCGACAGTGACGGGCTCGGCACTTCCTCCTCGGCAGCCGCTGGAGCTAAGTCTTCGTCTTCCTCGTCGTCGGCGAAGAGGCTGGCAGGCGAAGGACTTGGAACATCAGCTTC